>JAAZDH010000250.1 GCA_012512865.1 Clostridiaceae bacterium
TCCCACCTGAGATTATGCAGGTCATCTCGATTGCTGTAATGCTTAATAATTTTATCGGCAAGTCCCGGTATTTCCTTTCCCGATACAGGCATTGTACAAAACTCCCTGATGGATGGCAGAAAATGCGCACCGTCCTGTGCCTGCTCATATTTTTCCAGCACGTAATTGCCGCTGTCATCCTTTTTATACGTAATGGCCGATGGAACGATGCTGCCGCCAACCATATCCAGTACGTTGCCGTAAAGCTTGTAGGTTGCACTGAAGGTGGTAACAAACACTTTTAATATCCCGTCCTCTTCATAGCTTCCGAAACTCTTTGATGCAACAACGGTAAATCCATCCCGGGGACGGGAGTTTTTCTCGATTTCAGCAGCATATACCTGTTTCTCTACAGGATCATCCCCATCATACTCGAAGTCCGGCAGTTTGATTTCCTGCCTGATTGACAGGGCCTTATACCATTCCTGCGGGCTGAGGCTTTCGTCGGTTACATTGTTTCGAACTCCCAGGAGATCCTTGCACAGCAGCATCATGACATGCCCCCGAAGCCCATCGGCATTGCCATTTTCAAACTGTAACAGCACGTATTGGAGCGCTTCTTCTCCTCCAAGCTTCTTAATAATTTCGTATTCCTCCTGGTGCGCCTGGATATAAACATGCGGGTCCGTAGCTTCCCCTGGTGAAGACATTATTATGGCAAGATATTCCTCAACGAATTTTGCAATATCCTCATTTTTAAATTCATCATTTGCAAATTCACTTGAGGAACTTGTGATTTTCCCATCATTATTAATTTTATTATTATTATTATTATTAATCCACATATCATTGTTAATTTGATTGCCATCGCTAACACTAGATTTAGTATTAGATAAAGGGTTTACTGCCAATCCTATTCCAATTGCTGCCACAATAATAATTGAGAAAAATACTATCCAGAAGTTTGGCTTTTTGTAGTTCAGAACGTTTTTTATTCTCCCTTTTACATTACCCTCGCCAAATGCAAGTAGACTTCCATCTAGAATATGCCTTCCGGCAGCAAGAGATAATAATGAATTAGCATACAGTTTTTTTATACCTGCATTCCCTGTATTCCCTGAATTCATTATTTTTAATACTTTCTCGTCGCAAGATAGTTCCATATCCGCGCTCATTAACATAAACGCAGACCACGCGAGGGGATTAAACCAATGTATGGACAATATTAAGAAAGCTAATGTTTTAATAATATGGTCTTTTCGATGAATATGGATCTGTTCATGCAATAAAATATGTCTTCTTTCTTCAACACCAAGTCCAGCCGGCAAATATATTTTCGGTCTCATAAGTCCAAGCACAAATGGAGTTTTCACGTTCCCTGCTTCAAAGATATTTTTCTCAATTAATCGTGAATCTTTCAGCTGCCTTTTCACTAGTAAAACAGATACAATACTATAAACAAGCAATGCTGCTATACCTAAAACCCAGATGTATGTCCCTATTCTTATGTAAACCTGGAGCGGAACTTGAGGTAAAAGCTGGAATGAATTGACACTTGCTCCGGTAGCCGGTGCAATTGCAGGAAGCGAGTTATTTGCAAATGAATCAACTGCTCCTGCTCCATTATAAACCTGCTGACTTTGCTGGTAGATTATTCTATGGATATCACGGGTAATTGGGATAACCTTCGTATTGCGCGGCATAAGGCTGAAGGTGCTTTCAAAGGAAAAAGGAATTAGAAGACGGAATGCAACCGCACACCATAAGATATAGGATATGAATTTTGGCGCTTTTTTAAGGAACAGCCTGACGAGCATTACAAAAAGGATTACATAGCTAGCCGTAATGCTCATATTTAAAATAGTAAGAAATAATTCACTCATAACTATGCCTCCTTGTACTCGTCAATCAATCTTTTCAATTCCTCGGCCTGGTTTTTGCTCAATTTTTTGCCGCTGATGAATGCTGTTAAAAATTTTATCAGGGAGCCCCCAAATGTATCCTCTACAAAACGTATGCTCTGGTTGGCATAGTATTCTTCCCTTGTTATTATAGATGAAACCACGGCATTCTCATTTCGGAAAATGCCCTTGTCACATAATTTTTTCAACACCGTATATGTTGTGGACTTTTTCCAGTTCATTTCCTTTTCACAAAGTTTTACAAGCTCACCGGAACCTATCGGCTCATTCCGCCAAACTAATTCCGCGAATTTTTCTTCGCTCCCTGTAAGCCTATACTCATTCAATTTCATGGAAATGCCTCCTTGGTCTATAAAATATCGACCCCACATCATCAGTCTATATCTTATAGACCAATATGTCAATAAGTTTTTTAAAAAAATTTTCCGGTGTGATGCATTTTATGTTAGTGACCAGGAAAGTAGTTAGACAAAACTTATTATTTTAAACTTAAAAACATCCAGTGGAACATGGAACTTGGTAACAGTTTCTTTAACAACTTTACCGAAAGCTTTGGTAAACTGTATGATAAGCTTCCGAAGCAACTCATTCACAGGGATCCAAACCCAAGCAACATATTATTTGACGGTGATGCGGTAAGCGGGTTTATTGATTTTGACTTAAGTGAAATTAACGTACGCCTGTGGGATGCCTGCTACTGTGCAACCGGGATTTTGTCCGAAGCCAGTGACGAGGCATACGAAAAATGGCTGGACATACTCGGCGGGATTCTCAACGGTTATGACCTTGAAGGAAAGCTGGCGCAGGAAGAAAAACAGGCAGTGTATTACGTGATTTGCTCCATCCAGGTGATTTGCATTGCTTATTTTGAAAAACATGACATGTACAGGGAACTTGCAAAAACAAACCGCCAAATGCTGCAGTTCATTGTTCACAATAAGGAAAGAATCAAGAATATATTTAATACATCCGGGTAACAAAATACATCCGTGCAGCAAAGAATTGGGGACGGTTCCATGCACTCCTTGAGAGCTGCAGGACCGTCCCCTGCCATTCCTTGCCCTGACCCTTAACGGCTTGCCGCTGCTCTCTGCCGCTACTCCTGGGACAACAGCCTCTTTTCTCCCGTGATTTCCTGTATTGGCTTTATATCCTGGGTTATTTCCACGGTACCCAGGTATTCGCCCGTTTCGCTCCTCACGGCGTAATACCTGATAAACACAAATTTATCACCCATTTTTATCCAGAAGTCTTCATGCTCCCTCTTTCCTGACTTAAAACTTTCAACAATCTTTTCCACGATGTGCACGCTTGCCGGCGGATGGCAGTTTTGAACCTTTCTGCCGATAACAGTCTTTGGCCGTGCAAAAATCCTGTCTTTCCCCTGGGTGAAGTATTTTACGGTATCGTCCCTGTCTACGAAAGTTATGTCCAGGGGCAAGGTATTCAGCATGCACTCTAATTCTTTCTGTGATAATACCCCGGAATCAAATTTTATATATCCTTCATCGACAACCCCTTCTCCCCCGCTTTCAGCTTTAGCCTTCTCTTCCACGTTTACCCTTGCCGGTCTCCGCTTGCTTACCTGTTTTACAAGGCAGTATCCTATTTCGTCGCTTTCCTCAGCGATTTTAAGCCATTCATTTTCCGTGAGGGTGCCAAGCGCCATGGGGAATAATATGTTTTCCTCCTTAAAAGCCATTTCTATAACCCCGTTTATTGCTTCGTTGGCTTTTTCTATTAATTCATCCTTGTTTCCTGCATAGCTGGCAAGGATTTGCCTTACTTCCTTTATAGCATCGCGTATTTCATCGTCCACGCCCCACATTACCTTCGGCGGAGCCGTAATGCCGTACTTCTCCAAGCAGGGGAACAGGAGGTTTTCTTTCCTGGAATAGTGCTTGTCTACTTCCCATAATAATGCAAAGTCATCGGCAAGCTGTTTTATATTTTCACTGGTATCTGCACCCTCCAGGTTTTCAATATGTATCTTGATCCTTTCTTCTACAAGTTTCTCAAGCTCCCTGTTTTCAAGCTTAAATGTATGAACAGGGTGCCCTGGAATATCTTCCGGCTTCTGCGGACGATGTATTTCTTCGATGGAACCCTTAAATACTGCCGCATGTACATCACAAAGTCTCTGGATTTCTTCAACGGGCATACCCTCCATAATAAGAGCTTGCTCCATCTCGGCTATCTCACTGGGAGAAACCCCCTCAACCAGTTTCTCGAAGCGTGGTTTAACCTCTTCGACGCTCTTCCCGTCGTGCAGTTCCTTGATTAATTCCTTTAAAATCCTTTGCCTGTACTGTCGATTATTAATCATTTCACTCATCAATAGCGCCTCCTTTTCAATTAAACATTCATTCAATTAAACTTGCATTCAAATTTAGCCTTCACATGTTTATACACTTATAATGCCATCATATATTTGCCATTTACGTGAAGAATCAATACATCTCATCAATTCATGCTGCCATGTTTAAACTATATTTTTTATATTTCACATGCCAAAATCCATAAATCCATGCTTGTGTTTATACTATTTATTACCCTTAATCGGTATAACGCAAACCTTTATTTTATGCAAATTTTATTTAACAAATCTTTGTAATTTTTTACGATTTTCCTGATTATTCTTTCGACTTTACCCCGGCCTGTTTCCCCGGTATAAATCAGGGGAAAGTATTTAACAGAAAGGATTCAACATGGGAAACCATGGTGGCCATGCTAGCCGCGGAAATCATGGAAGCCACGGGATCCGCAAAAAAAGTAGTAAAATGCGAAAATTTACAAGTCCCGGACACTAAACTTTACATAACAATAAACCCACGGGGTGTTGTGCTGAATAGTTGAAAGGAGAGAGCAGCGATGGCAAAGAAAATATTTAATGAAACTGCATATAATAGCGAGAAAAATTTCACATATGGTTTTGCCCCGAAGCCTGTTAGAACAAAAAACGGCCTTGTAATCGGCGGAGGGCTTATATATCCTGAAATCAACTTCACCCTTCCCCCGATGAATATAAATGCTGAAACAATGCCTGAAATATTGAGAATTTACAAGGAAATAATAGATGGTGTATTAAAAAGGGCAAAAGAACTGTATGTTCCAGGGCTTATCGTGGAAGTTGAGGTTTTGCCGCCCATGACTTTTAACCCCGAATGGGCGATAGACGTGGTAAAAACCGTAAGATCAACCATGTACGACTACGAAGCCAAGTACGAGCTTAAGAGCGCTATGAGGATAACACCTGTAGACATCAGGGAAGGCAAAGATGTTTCCCATATGTGGCATGGGAAACACTGGGACAAGATAATGCAAACATTCGAGGGCAGCGCCAGGGCCGGTGCTGATTTCCTGTCAATCGAATCGGTGGGCGGCAAGGAAATCCACGATGATGCCATAATGTTCGGTGATATTGTAAAATCACTTTTTGCCCTGGGCATAGTTGGAGTAAGAGACATGTCAGTACTGTGGAAAGAAATCAACTCGATCGCAGCAGATACAGGCACTATTGCTGCAGGGGATACGGCATGCGGTTTCGGCAACACGGCCATGGTTCTTGCTGACAGGGGCTACGTTTCAAAGGTGTTTGCAGCAATTGTCAGGGTAATGACCGCCGTACGCAGCCTGGTGGCATACGAGGAAGGAGCGGTAGGACCCCACAAGGACTGCGGCTACGAGGGAGTATACATTAAAGCCATAACTGGAACCCCGATCTCCATGGAGGGGAAAAGCAGCGCCGTTGCACATTTAAGCCCTGTAGGAAATATTGCGGCAGCAGTGGCTGACCTGTGGAGCAACGAGTCGGTCCAGCACGTGAAGCTGCTTGGCGGAATGGCAC
Organism: Clostridiaceae bacterium; assembly: GCA_012512865.1. GTDB lineage: Bacteria > Bacillota > Clostridia > Acetivibrionales > DUMC01 > Ch48. Next base: position 5,749 of record JAAZDH010000250.1, read on the forward strand.
CTACAATATCATTGGAGCAGCTCGTATATGATTGCAGGCTGATGAACACGGCAACAGGCAAGGGACAAGAATACAACCTCATTATAAAGGACTTGCTCACGGAGTCCGACAGCAAGTTTGACCCCCAGGCATACGTACTGCGGCCTGATTTCGTACTTAACATATCAAGGGAACTGGTAAAAGAAAGATCTCATTACAAGAGAACGAAAAAGGCAGCCCTTCTTGCAATCAACGGGCTAAGAAAAGCTATTGCAAGCGGGCAGCTCATCATAGACCAGCGGGATGCAGCCTGGCTTGACAACATGGAAAGAGAACTGGAAGCAACACCTGACGATGAACAGGAATTTGTACATGAAATGGTCAAGAGCAACGACTCGGATAAGTTTGAACCACAAAAATATGATATTAAAGTAACACAAAAGGAAACCATAAGGAAAGCGGGATAAAAAAGCAGGATCTTGCCTCATTGCAGGAAGATGGTTTGATAGCGCTAAAGGGCCAACGGAGAATCATCATAAAAAACAGGCCGGAATTGGAAGAAATAAGTATCGAAGCATAAATGAAAGAAATGTGCTGCAATTGGAAAACACAATTACTGCAGAATAAATGCAAGTAAAGTAATATAACTTAAAAAAGCAAGCATTAAAGAACAAAAACGCAATTAACATGCAAAAACAAACTAAGTAATGCACAACAACCTGAAGGTACAAGTATCGTGGAACAGGTGCAAGAAATTTACTATAAACGAAGGAACAAGTTTAGAGGAACAACTGCAACAAATGTGCTGCAATTGGAAGAAACAAGTGTCGAAGAATAAATGAAGCAAGCCTTAAGCTCTTTAATATAAACAGCTCCCGGGTTTGGATTTGGAACCAGCCCGGGAGCTTTTACTTTATCCTTTATTTACATTATTCTTTATTTGCTGTATTCTTTATTTCCTTTATCCTTTATTTACTTAACCCATTAATCGCTTTAGCATTATTCGCTTTGCCATTATTAGCCTTATCCTTTATTCACTTTATCCTTTATTCGCATCCCTTACTTGTATCCCCCGACCGGATCTTTTTACTTGTCTTTTGCTTGGGATTTTTTAACTTCGTACCCAAGTGCGGTGATGGCCTTTTCAACGTCTTCCAGTGACAGCTTTTCAGCATCAAAGTCAAACTTCACCTTGCTTGAGACAAACAGCACCTTTACGCTTTCTTTCTCCACGCCATCCAAGGATTTTACTGTCTTCTCAATCTTTTGGGCACATGACGGGCAGGTTAATGTTTCTAATTGAATCGTTGCCGTTTTCACGCCAAACCCTCCTTTCCCCATCTAATATCCATTATTGTTCATGTTATTCAACATTTTTATTTCAAAATCTGGCTAGTATATTAACATAATAATCCTACAATTGCTTCACAAGCTAACCCTGCTATTATCCGCTTCATAAATTATCCCGCCGGTACCTGTTTCACGGGTTAACCCTGCAATTTACTTGAGTTTTAACTTGTACCTAAGGAGCCTCATGCCATTCATGATTACAACCAGGATGCTGGATTCATGCACCAACATGCCAATCGACATGTTCATCCACTCGCTGAAAACCAAGGCTGCAAGCAGGAATAATACAACTCCCACTGCAATAGAGATGTTTTGCTTCATATTCCCGGCCGTGGCTTTCGCCAGTCCAAGAGCGTGGGGCAAACGGCTAAAGTCTGAATTCATCAAAACAACGTCCGAGGTTTCAATTGCCACATCTGTGCCGCCACCCATGGCTATGCCAATATTAGCCAAGGCCAGCGAAGGGCTGTCATTAACACCATCTCCAACGAACGCAACTGTTTGCCCCCTTTCTATCAATTTCTTGATGTACACCGATTTATCCACGGGTGACATGTTTCCATGGGCTTCGGTCAAGCCCAGCTCCCGGCCGACTATGTCAACAGTTCCCTGGTTGTCGCCCGACAGCATTACAAGATTCTTTACTCCCAGTTTCTTCAGCCTTTGCAAATCCTCCTTTACACCCGGACGCACCTGGTCACGGATACCCATCAAGACTCTCAATTTACCATCAACAGCAGATAATACGAGCGAGTTCCCCTTTTTCTCGAAACGGGCCAAGTCTGCTTTTGCCTTTTCACCTATTTCAACATTTTCCCGTTCCATCAAGGCAGCATTGCCAATGGCAATCCTGTGTCCATTTACGGTGGCCACAATTCCGCCGCCCTTTACAACTTCCGTGCTTTCAACGGGTGAATGCGTAACCTCGCCAATTTTCTCCAGTATTGCCCTTGCCAAAGGGTGGTCAGATTCCCGTTCCACGCTTGCAATATATCCTAGTACTTCATCAATGCTTAATGTTTCACCAATATTTGCCGCTTTATCAATGGCCGATTTCTCACTAATAGCCGGTAATTCATATATACCTGGTGCTTCACCAACAGCTGGGGTTTCGTCAATACCCTGGGTTTCGCCAACAGTTAGGGTTTCTTCAATACCTGGGACTTCGTCAACACTTGGTGTTTTATTATCACCTAATCCTTCACCAGTGTCACCGGCGTTATCGCCGTAGTATTCAACTTCTGCAACCGACGGGTTTCCTACGGTCAGTGTGCCGGTTTTGTCAAATACAACCGTATCTACCCTGCTAAAGTCGCTGATTACTTCACTGCCCTTCAGCAGGATACCATTTCGCGCCCCGTTTCCAATACCGGCTACGTTGGATACGGGAACACCGATGACCAAGGCCCCCGGGCACCCAAGGACCAGTATGGTAATGGCCAACTCAATGTTCCTTGATATTAACCAGGCGACAATGCCCAGGATGAGGACGGCAGGCGTATAATATTTCGAGAAACGGTCTATAAACCGTTCTGCTTTTGACTTTGAGTTTTGTGCTTCCTCCACCAATTCAATGATTTTACCGAATGTCGTGTCTTCGCCTACACGCTCCGCAACAATTTGAATAGTCCCATTATCCAGGACTGTCCCGGCAAATACGCGCGAACCTTTCTCCTTTCTTACGGGTAAAGACTCCCCCGTAATGGCCGCTTCATTAACGCTGCCTTCACCCGATATAACCCTGCCGTCAACGGGTACTTTTGCCCCGGTTTTGACAAGCAAAATATCGCCTATATCAACTTCATCTACCGGGACCTCTGCGAATTCACCGTTTGCCATTTTCTTTAGTGCGCTTTCAGGTGCCATCTCAGTTAGCTCCTTGATTGCCGAGCGTGTTTTCTCCAATGTACGTTTTTCGAGGAAGTCACCAAATAAGAATAAGAATGTAACAATGGCCGATTCTTCAAAGTTTTTAATCAAGAATGCACCAACAACAGCCATGGTAACCAAAACATCAATGCTGACCACCTTGACTCTTAATGCTTGGTAGGCCTGGATTGCAATGGGCAAAACCCCCAAAATGGACGCAGCCATCAACACCCAATGAGATATACCTGCATGCCCAAAGCCCGGCTTGTCGGCAAGCAATTTGCCGGCAAATGCAATCGCTATTAAAACTGCGTTAATTAGCGCTATTTGATTTTTCTTCCCAAGGATAAACCTTTGCATATCATCACCCCCTTAATTAAGCCATCTTTGTTTATGCCTGAATTTGTGTTCCTTCGCTTAACATGAACCCTAACCAGTTACAGTCTACTTATCCGGGTTTTTGCCTGAACTTATACCCCTGTACTAATGCATAGAGTTGCGCCTACACTTATGCCTGGAACTACACGTGCTCTCTTGCCTGGAACTACACCTGTGCTTTTGCCTGTAGGTTTACGCCTGCATTTATACCAGTGTTTAACCTGGTTTTGCCTGCTAGTGGCCTGTCTCTTGTCATTCATTTTTATGCTTGTTCTGATGCCCGGTATGCTTCATCTATCTCGGCCAGCATTTTGTAAACTGCTTCATAGCTTTCGCACACATCACCTGGAACCATGTAGTTGCTTGTGATTTCCCGCAGCCTGGCAAATTCTCTGTCCAGGTCGGGTTTTTTCTGCCCTGCTTCCCTTGCTTTTTTGCCAATTATATCAAACAATTCGCGGACTTCATGGAATTCAGGGTGCTTTCCGCCGTGAACCCTCGATACAACCGGTATATACTGCCCTATAGTTTTAAAATACATTTTCTTTGCATCGTTAAACGTTAACTTGTCCTTCATATTCCCGCCCTCTTTCTTATTCTTTATTATTTCCTCTTTATTGCTTTATTTTTTTGTTTGGCATATTTTTACCTAATTTTTTTATAACTTCGTTCTCGCTTCGCCATTTCTTGTTTTTTTATTGCCTTTACCCGATCCCTTCTCATTCTTCCATTTTCCTCGTATTTCTGAATTATTCATACCACGATATAAAGAAAAATAATTAGACCTAAATCAAAATTTTTTGAAATTTTTTTGTCTCGCCTTACCAAGTAATAACTGCCAGAAGTTATTTTATCATATCACGCGTCGCATTAATCAAATGCACCCTTTAAACAGCCGCTTACTGCCGGGTATGTCCACGCCGCATCCAGCCACACTAATCATATATACTCTTTAAACAGGCTCAAGCTGTAGTAGTTTCTCCAAAATAATATAATATATCTGGGTGGTAAACAGAGTGAAATTTGAAGTAAAATCCTGCAGGAAGTATTTTGATATGCTGCTGTTTTATAAGCTTTATCACGCCCATGCAATGAAAAGGCTGGAAAGGAGATAATATTATATGGTGGAGAAAAGTGTCCTGTTAAAAAGATTAGCTGCATTGGAGGAATATACCACGGACCTGGAAGAATTTAGACCTGACAAGGCTATCAGGCGTTATGTTGAAAGGACGCTCCATATGGCAACAGAAGGATGCATCGATATAGCGAATCATATAATTTCTTACGAGGGATTCCGGGAGCCCGAAGATAATAAAGACAGCAATTTCCAGTGTTTCCTTACAATCGCGGGGCCCCGCCTATGTACTGCCTTGTAAAGGGATTAAAATATATAATTAGAGGACCTAATAGTTCGTCCATGTTGGTTCGCATTTCAACCTTCACTGCATATCCGCCATTCAGGAATAATAAATATCGGTTGATTTTCATACTTATGATATTGGGTGTTATACAAGGTTCCGTTTCTAATTTCACTAAAGTTACTTTAGCATTTTCCCAATTAAGTATGTTCTCTGAATAGTTGCTTAGAGCATACGCGTAACTCCTGTAATCCATTTCATTAATAAAAGTTGTAGATGCCCATATATAAATAAAAATGCTGATAAATACTAAGGCAATTAACATTATTATATTTTTTCTTTTAAATACCATTATGTTTTTTCTTATCATATCCGATTCAAATTTCATTTACCATCCCTGCGGCCTGTACTTGTCCAAGCAACAAAGCCGTATCCGTTTTCTTCCCGCTATTTTTGTTTGATAAAAGGGAAACCGTCCCTGCGCCTGCCCATATCTTTACTTTATTTGCAATAGTGTTGGATCGCTTTACTCACAAAAACAGCCAGCCCTTCTGCATACTTGTCAAAATATGCTTTGAAGCGTTCATCTGCAACATACATTTCTCCCAGGCCTCTTAAAATATCCTTTGTGCAATTGTAGAAATTGTCGGTGATAAACTGTTGGAATTCCTTAACCAGCCTTTGCACCTCGTCACTTTCGGCAGCTACGCCCTGCTTGAACAACCTTGCCATTTGTTCAACATTCGATAACTGGAACTTATGGATTCTTTTCCAGTCTTCCTCGGTGTATGCCGCCGTTTTGGCCTGTGACTCCATGTATGCGTCAGTATTTCCCCAGCGCTGCTTTACTTCCCCGGCATACTTGTTTTTGTGCTCAGTTATCCGGCTCATGTCAAATTCCTTGAACATCTCTTTCTTATTCATACTAGTATTAACACTCCCTTCAATGCTTCTTGAGGTTTTTATGGCAAGTTCAGCGAGGGCTTTCAGTCTCTCGGCCTTCCGGTTCAGCAGCTCCCCCTGCCTGATGAGAGCCTGTTTCCGGTCATACTGCGAGCTTGTTACAATATCTTTTATCTGCTTAAGCGAGAAATCCAATTCCCGCAAAAACATGATTTGCTGTAAAAGCTCCAGGTTGTTATCATCATATAACCGGTAGCCCGCCTCCGTCATTCCTGCAGGCCTTAATAAACCGATCTTGTCGTAAAATCTCAATGTTCTTTTTGTTACCCCTGTTATCTCGGAAACCTGTTTCACTGTATATGCCATTTATTCACCTCTCATGACAAATATAAAGGGTGACGTAAGGTCAGTGTCAATACTTTTTTATTTTTAAAACATAATCCCTGTTTCATGCTCAAATAGGTATTCGAATAGATATTAAAACAGATTCAAATAGATATTCAAAAAATTTAAATCTGCAAGAATACCTTCTCTTAATTCACATGTTTAATTGCATTCCTTACATTACCCATCCCCATGCATTGCTTCCACCACAAGCCCTCGTATCTCTCGAATAGTTTGCTAACTGGCTCTTGTTTTAATTTTCGGCATAAACTTCTTTTAATACTAACAAAAATAAGCTATAATTATTTTATAATTTTTATTAGTTTTATAATATTTATTATATATGTATTGCATAGAATTTGCAA
>JAAZDH010000251.1 GCA_012512865.1 Clostridiaceae bacterium
GACCGATGAATGCGCAATAATGTGCAGTATAGTTTGAGCATAAAAGGTGTTTAATAACAGAAGTTAGCGATAAAATTTAGCTATAATTAGCTATAATAGGGAATAATTAATAATTATCTATTGATAAAATTAATAACTAAGGTAAGCACGGCTAACTAGCAGAACCAGCAGTTGTTAACATTAATGCTGGCAATGGTAGCTGTAAAAATAATCAATAATAAAAGTAAAAAATAATTAATGTATCGGGGGATTATATGCTGAAGGATTATAAATGCAATGAAGGTAAAGCAGGGGATTATATACTGGCTCTTAATTGCGGAAGTTCTTCCGCCAAGTTCAACCTTTTCACGATATGTGGTCAAAACAGGCTTGAGCCTTACATCCAGGGGATTGCATCAGAAATTGGCAATAGCAGCAGCAAGTTGAAATATTCATTTAACGGTGAAAAGCATGAGATCGTACAGCCGATCAATTCCCACAGGGAAGCATTGATGCTTATATTCGAGGAATTCTACAGGCATGGCATCAGCACAGGCAGCATCCGTGCCGTGGGACACAGGACGGTCCACGGGGGAGAGAAATACAGGGGAAGCGTGCTGGTGGATAAAAAGGTCATGGAAACATTGCGCAGCCTTGTTTCAATTGCCCCGCTCCACAACCCCCCGAATATAACGGGGATAGAGGAGGCAATGAAACTTTTGCCGGGAATCCCGCAGGTGGCGGTTTTTGATACGGCATTCCATTCTAGCCTGCCGGATTACGCATTCAGGTATGCCATCCCGGATGACTGGTATTTCAAGTACGGCGTCAGGAAATATGGCTTTCATGGCACTTCCCACATGTATGTTTCCAAGAGGGCTGCAAAGGCCCTTGGCATACCGTATAATGAATTCTGCTGCATTACGGCGCACCTTGGCAACGGCTGCAGCATTACGAAAATCTGCCGCGGGAAATCCGTGGATACGAGCATGGGATTTACGCCCCTGGAAGGGGTTGTAATGGGTACCAGGTCCGGGGATATTGATCCTGCTTTAATCGAGCATGTTGCAAGAGAAATTTCAACAAGGGACCCGGGAGTGGATGAAGCGGAGGCTTACCGCAAGGTCATGCATGCCCTCAACAAGGAGAGCGGTTTGAAGGCACTAGGCTGCACGAACATGATGCAGGATTTAAGGCAGAGAGCGCTGAACGGGGATGAGGCGGCCAGGCTGGCAATAAAAATATACGCATACAGGATAGCCAAGTACATTGCTTCGTATTGGGCTACCATGCCTTGCTGCCATGCAATCGTGTTTACTGCAGGGGTGGGGGAAAATGAAGGTTACGTGAGAAAAGAGATACTATCTTTCCTTGAAAACTTGAAGATTGTCGTGGACGAGGAGAAAAACGCAATAAGGGGAGAAGAAATAATCATCGGGAGCAGCAATGCCATTGCCGGTTCCCCCTTGTCAATCATGGTTGTGCCTACAAATGAAGAAATTGTTATAGGGTATGATGCACTATACATAGGGTTTTTATCATCACCCGTACCGGAGGTATATCCGTTTGAGTATTAAATTGGAGCTGGAGCAGCGCAGAAAATAGCAAGGAGGTTTAACATGCTTTCAAGTTTTAGTGTTAGAAGACCATATACGGTAATTGTTGCGGCAATTGTAGTTATAATCCTGGGAGTAGTGTCCCTTACGAATATTTCTACTGATTTGCTTCCAGGTATTAATTTGCCGTACGCGGTGGTTGTTACAACATATACGGGCGCCAGCCCTGAAGAGGTTGAAATGATCGTGACCAGGCCCATTGAGCAAAGAATGGCATCCATAAGCAATATCAAGAGTGTACGATCCGTTTCACGCGAGGGTATGTCCGTTGTCATCCTTGAATTCGGGGAAAATGCCAATATGGATTCCATAGTCATTGAAATGCGGGAAAACCTGGACATGATAAAGGCATATATGCCTGATAATGCGGGAACGCCCATTATAATGAAACTAAATCCTGATATGCTGCCCCTGATGGTAGTCTCTGCAGCGGTGAAGGGGCAAAGTATCGGGGAGTCTTCCTCTTTTCTTGAGAGCAGGATAATACCCGAACTCGAAAGCATAGAAGGCGTAGCCTCGGTTTCGGCTGCAGGGCTTGTGGATAACCAAATCCATGTCATACTCCGGGAGGAGAAAATCAAGGAGGTAAACGACAAGGTAAAACAGGCAGTGCAAGAAGCAATGCAGCAGGCAATGCAACAGGCATCCAAGCAGCAGCAAGCGCTCCTTGAAATGCAGGCACAGGGACAGTCACAGTCACAGGACACGCAAACACCTCAATCACAGCAGGTACAACAGGTACAGCAACCGGCGCAAGAGCGGCAAGCGCAGCAAGCACAACAGGTGTCGCAAGCGCAGCAGGTACCACAGGTATCCCAGGTGCCACAGGAATCACAAGTGCAGCAAATGCAGCAAGTACAACAATTGCAGCAAACACAAGGAATGCCCCGGGTGCCTGAAATAAACATTACTAAAGAAATGGTGGCGGGAATACTTAAGGGGCAAAACTTTAGCATGCCTGCAGGCTACATCACGGAAGACGGGGTGGACTACCTTGTCAGGACAGGAGATAAAATAAAAGACATAGAGGAATTAAAATCATTAACAATTCTTGCGCCTCCCATTCCAGGCATGGAACCGGTGACGCTGGATGATGTTGCTGAAATAACCGTATTTGATAGTACAAAAGACCGGTATTCGAAAGTCAATGGGAATGATGCCATTATTCTTTCAATACAAAAGCAAACAGAGTATGCAACATCAAATATTGCCAAAAGCATACGGCAAAGAATTGCCGATATAATGAAAAGGTATGAAGGTGTGGAGATAGTACCGTTGATGGACCAGGGCGAATATATCGACATCGTTGTGGATTCCATAGCGTTGAACCTTATCCTTGGCGGAGCACTGGCAGTGTTGGTGTTGGCCTTGTTTTTGCGGGATTTGAGACCCACCATAATAATAGCTGTTTCAATACCATTGAGCCTTGTTACTGCCTTTGTCCTGATGTATTTCAGCAATATCACGCTTAATATAATCTCCCTTGGTGGACTTGCCCTGGGGGTTGGCATGCTGGTGGACAACTCTATTGTAGTAATTGAGAATATATACAGGATGAGAAACGAAGAAGGAAGGAGCCCCAAGGAAGCTGCCGTCGAGGGAGCAAAGCAGGTTGCGGGGGCTATCACGTCTTCAACACTGACCACGGTAGCGGTATTTGCTCCCATATTATTTACCCAGGGTTTGACAAGGCAGATATTTGCCGATATGGGGCTTACCATAACATTTTCGCTTTTGGCAAGCCTTTTAGTTGCATTAACCCTGGTCCCGGTGATGGCTTCCGGCGTGCTGGCAAAGGAGAACAAAAAAAAGCGTGGAATATTTGAATCGATGAAAAAAGGTTATAACAGGCTTTTAAGGTTCTCATTAAAACACAAGTGGGTCGTGCTGTTAATAACCCTGGCATTGTTTGCAGGCAGTATTATTGGCGCATTCAGGATAGGCACTGAATTGATACCATCTGCCGATTCGGGGCAATTAATGGTTGATTTGTCATTTGAAAAAGGTTCGTCGTTCCAGGACATGGCAGAAACAGCGGACAAGGTAATGGAAGTCATAATGGGCATTGATGAAGTTGAGACGGTGGGTGCTTCCATGGGCGGCGGTTTTCTTGGCATGGGCGCAGGAATGGGTATGGCAGGACAGGGAGGAGGAAGGTCCGGCAGCGCAGGTTCGGTATCTTACTATGTAAGGTTGAAAAACGACAGGGCCAGGTCAACGGATGAGGTCGCCCAGCTGATAAGGGAATCGGGGCAAAAGCTCAATGCCGGAGGATTTGGCTTCGAAATTAGTGTTAGCAGCTCGGGCATGGATATATCCATGCTTAGCGGGGGAACGATAGCGATAAATATAAAGGGCAGGGAGTTTGATACGCTGGAGAAAATAGCCCGTGATGTTGCGGAGATTGTTTTGTCCGTCGAGGGAACGACCGATGTGACGGACGGGATTGAAGATACCGCCCCTGAATTGAGAATAGTGGTTGACAAGGAAAAGAGCATTGCCAAGGGACTGACCGTGGCCCAGGTCTTCATGGAGATAAATAAGCTTCTTGCGGGTGAAAGCGTTGCAACAAGCATATCCATAGAAAATAAGGATTACGACGTGCTGGTTAAAGATGAAAGAGAAAAAAGCGGCATTACGAAAAGTGACATAATGGATTTCAAAATTACATCGCCGCAGGGAGAAGAGGTTTCCATAAGGGATATTGCTTCGATAGGGGAGGCAAGGGGATTCTCAGCGATAAACAGGACAAACCAGCAAAGGTATGTTACCGTGAGGGCGGAACTTGAAGAGGGTTACAATATTGGGCTGGTCAGTAACCAGATCAATAGCAAGCTTGCCGAATACCAGGCACCTGAAGGTTACACAATCGAGATGAGCGGTGAAAGAAGAATGATTAGCGAGACTTTCAGGGACTTATTCTTCATGCTGCTTATAGCCATAGCTTTCATCTACCTGATCATGGTAGCCCAGTTCCAATCCCTTTTATCGCCGTTCATCATAATGTTTACCATACCGTTGGCTTTCACGGGAGGATTCCTTGCGCTGATAATCACCGGGAATCCCGTGAGCACTATATCTTTTATCGGCCTTATTATACTTGCTGGAGTCGTCGTTAACAACGGCATAGTTTTTGTTGATTACGTAAACAAGATGAGGGAAGCCGGGATGAGCAAGACGGATGCAATTTACAAGGCGGGAAACGACCGTATAAGGCCAATCCTCATGACAGCCCTGACCACGGTTTTCGGGCTTTCAACCATGTCAATGGGTACGGGCATGGGGACAGAGGTGCTGCAGCCCATGGCGATAACAGCAATAGGGGGCCTTATTTACGCTACATTCCTTACGTTGATACTCGTCCCTGTTTTATATGATAGTTTCCATAAATCCCGGGATTCACATAGAACGGCAGGAGATTTACATGGTAAGTAAATAAAAACAAGTTTTTTCTTCATCAAATAATTGATTGCTATCGTCTGCTAATTTGGCTAAAATAGTAGATATTCGAAAAGTAGCTAGAAATTTTGCTAAACACTAAATTTGAAGCAAAAAACAAGAATGAAAAGCAATATATAGATGATGCACCTTGAAAACCGCATATAGTTACGA
>JAAZDH010000252.1 GCA_012512865.1 Clostridiaceae bacterium
AGTATTTTCCCTGTTCTTTATCGTTTAACGTTTTATTACCTGGATATAAATAATTCATGGAAAATACTAATGTTAAAGGAACTGATAAAAGCAATACCAGTAAACTTGACAATAAGATTATTCTCTTCATGCCAAATCCCCCAGCCCTCTCTTTTATAAAATATCTTAAGTTTTGTGCATTTACATTATAAACTGCTAATGTTTGTTTATGTTATTACTTACTTATAATGTTAATAATTACTATTAATTATTATATCGTCAATATTTGTAATGTATTTATTCAATTGATACATTTGAACAAGTTTACGAAAAGGCTCATAAAAAACTTGTGGACAGTAGAGAAATGATTTTATTTTAAACTCTTAAACTAATAATGTAACAGTACTTACGCAAAAAAGATTAAATCCTGGAATTGCGGGATTAATACTCTTTAATAATCCTACGGTAACTTATTTATCTAAACAATAATTATTTACCCAGGCAATAATACAACAGGTTTCTTATTCTTGGATGGATGTATGGTTCCTGGCTGTTTAGCATGTGTTGTACATAAAAAAGCGCCAGTTCATTTTCAGGATCAATAAGGACATAGGCACCTGCAGCCCCTCCCCATCCAAACTCACCAATGGGGCTTAATGAACCGCCTTTTGCCCTGTCTATCATGGTACGTACACCCAGTCCATAACCGTAACCGGCCATTTGGACCCAGTTAAAATTCTTGAGGGCAGCTTCATCCAGGTGGTTTGTCCTCATCAGGTTAATGGTACGCTCACTTAAAATTTGCTCGCCGTTTTGGCTCTTCCCCTTGTTGCTAAGGCAGTTTGCAAACTTTATATAATCATCCGCGGATGAAATCAGCCCTGCGCCCCCGCTTTCATACTCGCTTCCAATCGCATAAGCATTGGCCAGGGGTATTTCAATGACCTCGCTTGTACTCTCGACAAATTTATATTGTTTAGCCATCCTTTTTTGCTTTTCTTCGGTCAAGTAGAAACCTGTATCTTTCATTTCCAGGGGTTCGAATATATTCTCACTTAAGTATGCACTGAATTTTTCCCCTGAAATCACTTCAACCAAGCCTGCCAGTACGTCATGGCACAAGCTGTAATTCCAGCGGGTGCCTGGTTCAAATAATAAAGGGGATTTGGCAATTGCTTTAATGACCTCCCTGGTGGGGCATCTTCCCTGGGTTCTTTCTTTTTCATAGCGAATAAACGGTGTATTCATGTCATACGTGAGACCTGCCGTCATTGTAAACAAATCCTGGACCTTGATGTAATTTCTTGCCTTTACCAGTTCTTTGTTATTATCTTCACCTTTCTTTTGAATGTACATCTCCTTGAATTCAGGCAGATATTCGTACACAGGATCTGTCATTAAAAAATAACCCTTTTCAAAAAGCTGGAGGGCTGCCACGCACGTTATTACTTTTGTTGCAGAATAAAGATGATAAAGGTTATCACGGGCAACGGGTTTTCTTTCTTTTATGTCCGCATAACCTGTACTGTACCTGAATACGGGCTGATTTTTATAGTAGATGGCGCAATCCGCGCCGGGTATTCTCCATCCGGTTATTTTATTTAAAAATATTTCCAATTCTTTAAAATTCATTGTTTTTCCTCCGCTAAATAATAATAGCAATAATTCTCAATGCAGTCAAACATAAGTTTACTATTTTCCTATCTTTCATTAAAGGTATATTTTCAGAAAAATAAAATCACGAGAAAGTGTTTAATATTTAAATATCATTTGGGATGCGAAGTCTGCCGGCAAGGATTACATTGAACATTTAGTGTGACCATAACAACTATCTTAACAAAGGACTTTCAAAGTCAACTCATGACCTCGAAAGACCTTTATTTCACAATATTTTGCCCATATATACAACAAGAGCCAATCCTGGTGGACTGGCCTTGATTGTATCAATCTCGATTGATAGATTTGCCTAGAGAATACGAGATTGATACCGTTTAATGATTATCTTTTTTTAAGATTATAAGGGGTGCAAAATTGCCTAAGGGGGTGTAACCTCATAAAGATACGTAAATCATGCGTTTCTTATTATTCCTTAATGGCACTCCTCAATTCTATCTGCTAACCCTATAAATTATAGATAGATGATTATCAAGCGTCTCGCAATTGATGAGTTCCAGCGGCATCCTGTTAAGAAGCGAGAGACTTCTGAATGCATGCGGCTCGCTTGTGCCAACCAGGCAAGGCGATATGACGAGGCTGATCTCGTCAACAAGTCCCTGCTCTATGAGTATATTGGTCAGAATGCCGCCGCTGTCTGTTCTGATAATCCTGCAGCCGTATTTATCATAAAGAATTTCAAGTGCTTTTGCATAATCGACGTGATCATTTCCGGCGATAATGTAATCATAATTGCGTTCACTAAGATATTCTAGATAGGATTTAGGCGTGGATTCTGATACCAGTATAATAAAGTCTTTGATATACTCTGAATCCCTGAAAACATGCAGATTGCGCAATCTGCCGCGGCTGTCCGGCACAACGCACATGAGTCTTTTATCATCCGGGGTATCCACGGGCTTGACAAACGCTTTTTCAGTCTCGGGCGGGTATTGCTCGGCCGCCGTATAGACTGTTTCGCTTCCGAACAGAACCATATCGGCGCCAAAGCGGTTGGCGACAACATAATAAATACCTGTGTCGATAAACCCGCGAATACAGCCATCCAGGCTTATTTGGGTATGCATTATTACTTTAGGTCTCATAAAATCATCCTCCTTAATGTTATTTTCATAACTATCATACACCAGCGAAGTGACAGCGTTATGTCAGCAGGTTAACAAATTTTTTCTTTTATGCTATAATGTTTATGCCGGCAGTTAAATCGCTGCACTGTTCGGCAGGAGGTGCTTTATGAACAGGCTGGACAGGCTAACGGCAATCCTTATCCACCTGCAATCCAAAAAAATCGTCACTGCCAGGGAACTTTCTAAACGGTTCAATATATCCATAAGAACTGTATACAGAGATATCCGGTCGCTCGAAGCCGCCGGTGTGCCAATAGATTCAGAAGCCGGTTTAGGCTATTACCTGGTGGAAGGATACCATCTTCCCCCGGTAATGCTTACTTCAGAAGAAGCCGGAGCTTTGCTGCTGGCTTGCAAACTTTCCTATGCATTCACTGACGAAAAGACAAAAAATAATGTTGATTCGGCAATGTATAAAATTAAAGCTGTACTCAAAAATGAAGACAAGGAATTTCTATCGGAAATAGAAAAAAGGATCCAGGTATTCTCTGCTGAGAACTATAAAATTCCAGCCGAAAACAATACCATAAGAGATATCCAGAATGCAATGTATGCAGGGAAGATTATTAATATCGAATATTATTCTCCTTCCGGCAGCCAGACGACATCAAGACGAATCGAACCTATTTCATTAGGATTTTTCGCTAATCACTGGCATTTGATAGCTTTTTGCCATTTACGGAAAGCATATAGAAATTTTCGCATAGACCGCATTGAAAAGCTTTCAATAACAAATCAAAGCATCAAGCAGTCACATCCACCCATTGAAGAAATTATTAAAAAAATGTATGCATCGAAAAACTTGAGCAGTGTGACGGTACGATTAAGAAAAGATAGTAATTACGAAATAATTAAGAACAAGTGCGCTTTAGGTTTTTTGGCGGAAAATAACCTTGGAGACAGGGTTGAAATCGTATTATTGACGGATTCATTAAAGGTATTGGGAAAGTGGCTGCTATATTACGGGAACGATGTAGAAATACTTCATCCCGATGAAATGAAAACTGTTATGCGGGAGCATGCTGCGGAAATCGCGCGGCAATATCTTGGCACTTCTGCATATTCGTAGCCTGATGCCGGAAGCCACTCTGTTAGAGAACGTAAAAAAGTTGTGGTGCGGCCGGGAAAGGACATACAGTTTAGCGGGTGGAAATCCCGCCTGGTAAGCCTGAAGTCAACGCACCAGTAGCGAGTCTTGGAGCATTGCAAGCAATTGCAATGTTTAAGCGTAGACAGCCAGGCAGTAGGCCCGAAGCATGCATGGGCGAGTGATTGAGCCTTGAAAATTTTACAACTTCGGGAAGGCCGACTGGCTCACAACTTAGGAAGGCAACACTGTATCAGGCGTTAAAGACGAGCGTGATATAGCTTCCCCGGGGTCAAAGAGCCGGGCATGCTGTACAATGACTATATGGAAACCCGGGAGACCCTGATGGCTCTTGCAAATAGCAAGTATGATGTACAACTGATAATAAGGAGGAAATCAAAAGACCATCGGGGAGTCGGATAACCTTATATTGTATTAATGAAGCCGGGTAATGCCGGTGGAGAGAAGGAGGTTACATACAACAGACCTTGTTAAGGAAACATTAACTACACACAGGGGTAGGGAATAATGAAAACGAAATTGGCAAGGATAGCAGAAATTGCTAAAGAAAAGCCCAAAAAAGGCTAAATTTCTTAACAGAAAGGTAGTAACCAGTTCTATACACAAGAAAAATTACATTCCCTATATTAGATTTGCATAATAAATACGGCTTTACAGCATTTGAGCTGGATGGCATAAAACTCAGATCCAAAGCAGGAGAAGAAAATCTGTTCCGTATGATGGCGTAGGTAGTTTCGGAAACCAAGGGAAAAGTCTTTTTTAATCTAGATACTACTGCGGAAACACGGCTTGGTTATTATGGCAGAGTTCAGTACGGGAACATCTTTCTAGAAAACAGGTATACTGACCTTAATAGCTATTACCCTCATTGGACTTTGAGAAATCTATGGATGCTTTCCAGGTACTACCCATCTTTCAGGCTTCAGATAGAGTTCCTCAATGTAGACAGAAATATTGTTTTATATGAGGAAGATCCACTTTCACCTCATACCTGCGGGGTAGAATATGCCTTTGCAATCACCATGTTTTCTAATCCTCTGGCGTGGCTTGAATTAAGTAACTTGAGTAAAAAGTCTGTGGAGATTTTGTCTAAAGTAATTAAAACTTATAGGCAATACCAGGATGACATTCTTAAAGGATATGTATTACCTATTGGGGAAGAACCTTCCGGTACGGGGTGGACAGGATTTCAATCCATTAGTGGAAGTGGATCAGGTTACTTGCTGATAATCAAGGAGTATAACCAATCTATAAGACATAAATACAAGCTTTGGAGTGTGAAAAATACAAAATTAAAGCTTGAAAAAATACTCGGTACGGGAAGCCAGGATTCAGTAATGGTGGATATAGAAGGCAATTGTGTATTTAATCTGGAAGGTAAATTTACTTATAGCCTGTACAAATATTCCTTATTGACGGATTAGTAAAATAAATTATATAATGTATCAATAGGAGATGATAATATGAGTAAAAGGACATTTGCACTTTACTTTGGGAATAGAGGTTTTTTCCCTGAATCTTTAATCGCAA
Organism: Clostridiaceae bacterium; assembly: GCA_012512865.1. GTDB lineage: Bacteria > Bacillota > Clostridia > Acetivibrionales > DUMC01 > Ch48. Next base: position 5,419 of record JAAZDH010000252.1, read on the forward strand.
GTGCTAGAAAAGAGGTCAAGGAAATAGTGGAGGAAATGGGTTTTGCCACACTAATTCTTGATGAAAATGCTACGAGGTATGGAGCTGTCGAAACTGTGGAAGAAGGAAGAAAGTTCGCTGCATTTCTTAATGAACATAAGGGAGAGTACGATGGAGTAATTCTTTCGTTGCCGAATTTCGGTGACGAAAATGGAGCAATTGCTGCGTTGGAAGATTGTGGCGTACCTATTTTAATTCAAGCATATCCTGATGAAATCGGGAAGATGGATTTTCAACAAAGACGTGACGCTTTCTGTGGTAAATTTTCCATTATGGATGTGTTTTATCAATATAATCTGCCTTATACAGTATTTAAACCGCATACAGTTCACCCGTGTACTCAAACCTTTAGACAACATATCGAGTGGTTTGCAGCAGTTTGCCGTATAGTGAAAAAAATGAAAAGGTTTAATATAGGTGCAATAGGTGCAAGAACTACCGCATTTAAAACCGTCCGGTTTGATGAACTAACTTTGCAAAGATATGGCATTACAACGGAAACACTGGATTTATCGGAACTTTTTTTGAGAGTAAGGGATGTTAAGGTAAATACATATGAATTTAAGGAAAAACAAAGGAGACTGTTAAATTACACCAACTGGAACGGAGTCCCGGAGGAAAAAATTGAAATGTTAACGAAAGTGGGTATAGCTTTAGATAATATGATAAACGACTACCGGCTTGATTGCCTGGCTCTCCGATGCTGGATAGAAATTGAGCGGGAATTAGGTGTATCACCTTGTGTGCTTCTGAGTGAATTGAATGACAGGATGTTTGTGGCAGCGTGCGAATTGGATGTTTGCAATGCCATACCAATGATGGCATTATCCCTTGCTTCTGAAAAACCGGCTATGTGTCTGGATTGGAACAATAATTATGGTGAATATGAAGATAAATGTATATTATTTCATTGTGGCCCTGTTCCCCAAAGCTTAATGGAAACAAAGGGACAAGTGATAGAACACGCTATGTTTGCCAAAAGTTTTGGTGAAGGTTGCGGATGGGGATGCAATGCCGGTAGAATTGCCAGAGCTCCAATGACTTTTGCCAGTTCAAAAACGGAGAATGGAAAGCTGATATTTTACATTGGTGAAGGACAATTTACCGGTGAACCTATAGAAAAAGACTTCTTTGGATGCGGGGGTGTTGCTGAAATTAATGGTCTGCAGGAGAAATTGCTTAATATAGGCAAAAAGGGATTCAGACATCATGTTAGTGTTAGCGTTGGGCATACTGCCATACCTGTCCGTGAAGCACTTACTACATATTTGGGGTATGAAATGACTGATATTTAATATAAAATTTAGCGAGGCAGAAACGGTTATGGCAATAATTACAGATAGAAAAGAAGTTCTTGGTATTTATAATGAAGCAAATCGGAACCGATGGGTGTTACCTTGCTTTTGCAGCGAAAATCTTACAACAACAGAGGCTATACTTGCAGCTGCTAAGGAATATGGAGATGAAAATGGAATTGAGGATTTACCTGTTATCGTTGCAATAACTTGCCAATATGATCACAGGAAACAATCATCATATTATTCTCTTACAAGACGCTGGGATATTGGATTGAAGCTATTTCTAGAGGATTTAAAAGTATTGACGGATAAGGGGTCTCCCTATGAAAAGCTGAGAGTAATGATTCATCTTGACCATATACAATTTGACAATGATAAAGAATTGTTATCCTGGGATATGGGAGCATTTTCATCAATAATGTTTGATGCGTCCAAACTTGCCTTCGATGAGAATATAAAACTTACTCGGGAATTTGTGCGGGAGCAGGGAAATAAAATAGTTATAGAAGGTGCCTGCGATGAAATTATGGATGCCTTGGGAAGAGTAAAGAGTGAGATTACAACACCGAAGAAAGCGGAAAAATATTTTAATGAGACTAATGTTGATTTAATCGTAGTAAATTTGGGTACGGAACATAGAGCAAGCGGGAAAGATTTAAAGTATTATAGCGATCAGGCAAGAAAGATAAAAGAAAAGGTAAGCACAAGAATTGTATTACATGGGGCTTCTTCATTGCAGGATGATCAGATTGCAAACCTTTTTGACGATGGCATATGCAAGGTTAACTTATGGACAGTATTAGAACGTGATTCTGCTCCTGATTTGTTTGAGGCAATGGTACTAAACGGTTCTAAAGTAGCTGGTAAAGATACCATAGAACGTCTGAAGAAGCAGGAATTACTTGGTCCTAAATGTATATCAGACGAAAAGCCATCAGTGGATTTTTTTACAACAGCTTACCGCCAGAATATAGTCTATAATAAAATGAAAAAAATCATAGGTTTTTATATGAAACTTTTATATGTGTGTTAAATTTAACAAGTATCAAATTTAACAGATATACTAAATTCTGCATGTATATAAATTTTACTTCTATGTAAAATTTTGTATGTATTTTAAATTTTGTAATTATGTTAAATTTTATATTGATGCTAGATTTGGTGCGTTATATTTGGTGCTGACATTAAACAAAGCAGGACGTCTTCAGGGAAATAAACAGGATGTTTTCGGAAAAATATTTTATTCAATAATACTAGTCGTTTTGAGGGTGATTTTATTGTGTATTATAGGAATTGATGTAGGTACATCCGGCTGCAAGGCTACAATCATTGATTTTGAAGGCAATGTAAAAGGGCAGTCCTACAGGGAATATAGCCTGATTTCATCAAATTACGGATGGCTGGAAATAGATCCAATTCAGGTGTGGAATTCAGTAAAGGAAGTGATTGCAGAGTCTATTTCCTACTATAATGGTGAAGATATAAAGGCTATAAGTGTTTCATCTTTCGGAGAAGCGGTAGTACCGGTTGACAGGAAAGGAAATGTCTTAAACAACAGTATCATGTATATTGATAGCAGGGGTTCAGAGGAAGCAGCCTTCCTAAGGGAGAAACTTGGAAATGACAAAATTCTTGGTATAACTGGTACCACCGTACATCAAATGTATAGTATAAATAAAATTATGTGGTTAAAACAGCATAGACCGGAAACTTATAACAATACGTGGAAATTATGCTCTTTGCAGATTTTATATTATTTAAGCTTGGTGCCTATCCCCATACCGACTATTCTTTGGCAGCCAGAACGATGGCCTTTGACGTCGTAAATAAAAGATGGTCTCCAGATATTCTGAATTGTGCCGGTATTGAGCATGATAAGTTTGGAAAACCTGAACAGGCAGGTACAGTGGTAGGACAGATATCAAAGAGTGTAGCAGAAGAATTAGGCCTTCCTGCAAAAGTATTTTTAGTAGCAGGAGGGCATGATCAGGCATGTGCTGCCCTTGGATCAGGAGTTATAAAAAGCAATATGGCGGTTGATGGCTTAGGTACAACTGAATGTATTACTCCTGCTTTCAACCATCCCATAATATCGGATATTATGGCACAAAGCGGTTTTGCCTGTGTTCCCCATGTTATAAAAGATATGTATATTACTTATGCTTTTACATTTACCAGTGGAAGCGTGCTTAAGTGGTATAGGGATAATTTTGCATATGCACTGAAGAATGAAGCTGCAAAAGCCGGTATAAATATTTATGACCTGCTAATTGAAAAAGCATCTAACCGGTTTTCAGGGGTATTTTTATTGCCTCATTTTGCAGGAGCTGCAACACCCTACATGGATATGGAAGCCAAAGGCGCTATAGTAGGGCTTAATATTAATACAACAGAGGGAGATGTTATTAGAGCTATACTTGAAGGCATAACCTTCGAAGCAATGCTGAATGTCGAGAGTCTTTACAATGCGGGAATAAACGTCGAAGATATAAGAGCTGTCGGAGGTATGGCAAAATCAGAACGGTTTCTACAGTTAAAAGCGGATATGATGGGAAAAAAAATAACCACGCTGCATATATCTGAAGCCGGAACCTTAGGAGTTACCCTCCTGGCAGGAACTGCAATAGGAGCATACAAGAGTATTGATGAAGCTGTTAAAATGCTGGTAAAGAAGAAGAAAGAATTTTATCCTGATAAAAATTTACACGATTTTTATAAGGAGAAATTTGAAACCTATAAGAAAATTTACCCATCATTGAAAAGCATATTTAATTAGGTCATAGAGAAACCTCTGATAATTTTACCGGCATGTATATATGCCTGTCTGCCTGTCTCCTTCAAAAAGCCTATTTAGCTACATAATTCTAATTCCTATTCTCAAAAAAGAGGAGGTTATATACCAATATGTGATCATGGAGTATCTGAGGAAGTAAGTTTTGAGAACTATATGCATTTCAGAAAGAGAATGCTTGAATATACTTAAGGCTTTTAAGACGGAATATCCGGATTAAAGAACTGTTACAGTGACATTTTACTGGCATTATCACACATCCAAAACTGCTATTTTCTTAGTTATATTTTGTTAAATAATGAAAGAAAATTTAACCAAAATTGAGGATGCGCTTGGATGTAACCGAAATACGAATTTAAAAAAGTTACATAAGTCAATCGGCCATCTTGGTGAGCCTTACTTAACAAATCTTATATATTCAATATGAAGATCATTTAACGGTATTTTTTTACTGGATAAAAGACCACGAACAACAGATGTATACTCTGGTAGACATTTAGGTTTATACCACAGTAAAGTACTTTTAAAGAAATGCTCTACAAGTGCGCCAACATCTACACCCATAGCTTCGAAGCTGTAACTCATTTTGTCGGGATGAGCGCAAGGCTTGCCTTGTTTACATTTACAGGGTTTACATAGTCGGCAACTACCTAAAGATATGTAATGCCCATATTGAGAAGCCATAAGGGTCAAATACTTATCCATCCTTAACGAGGACGTAAGAAAAGTTATATGACGATCTTTTCGTATTGGTGGAAGCAATCCACAGCTCGCTAAATCCCTGACTACATACTACAATTAAGAATATCTTTTTCAGCTATTGTTGTGGTAATTTTTGTAATGTGTTATTATTTCATTGTAACCTTGCTTCTTCTTAAGGATTGAATTAATTCTTAGAAGAATGATTGTGCATATATTAAATCAGCAAGCAAGTAGTCTTTGGTAGAATATTAATATGAAAGGAGATATTTATGGAAAACATAGTAAACCCTTCTATCATTGTAAGGTCGAAACTTGAAAAGGACGATTTTGTAAAAGCAAATAAAGTTATCTTAAAATGAAAAGGAACGAAAGAAAATGGCTTGATTATATTATTTCAATTTGTATTACTGCTATTGCTATAGGAATTGGTATTTTTAAGGGAATGAATGAAAACACTAATGTTCAGCACAATGTCCCTCATAATAATTTACCACCTGCCCCATGGTATATAGCCTTCTTACCCACAATTTCTTTAGTTGTTATTGTTGTGGGATTTCTTGCATTTTTAAAATATACAAAGAATTATCTGCCGAAACGTCATTATGATAGTAATAAGTTAATTCAAGATGAGGTCCAATTTACTTTTGATGATATTGGAATCGAATACAAATCAGAACGTTCCTTATCTAGAATAAAGTGGAGTGAAGTTTTTAAGGTTTATAATTCAAAAAGTTTTTTTATTATTTTTATTTCAGATAGAACAGTATGGATTATTCCAAAAAAGAATTTAAACTCATGTGATGTTATTGGTATAGATAACATTATTAAAACAAAAATCGAAAAGAAAAAAATTATAACTGCTAGTTATTAGAATGAAATATTTACCTTCTTAGTAGATAAATATATATTCCCCAAGGTTAACTGGTGGAGCCTACCTCACCTTATAAAAAAACAGAAACTGCCTGCAAGTTGCTGGATAAACTAACTCCTGATTTCAGAATCATATCGAATTTTAGAAAGAGATAACTGCAAAGCCTTGAAGAAAGATATTGATTGCTCTTCGCATATTATAGGCAAGGAAACTAAGCCCTAGCTCTGCTACTGTTGCCTGAACATTGTAACAGCAGTTAAAACAAGTACAGCTTTACAAAAGCACTGAATACTTTGGTGTAAGGAAAATAATAAAGGCAATACAGGAATAAGAAAGGGGGGAAGCCTCTTTTTTATATAAAAAGCCCGAAAAGGAATTAAAAATTTTAAGTTAAAAACGCCGAAAAGCCTTGCACAGCAAGGCTTTTCGGACAAATTGTGGTGGAGGCGAGGG
>JAAZDH010000253.1 GCA_012512865.1 Clostridiaceae bacterium
CCAGTTAATATGAAAACATTACTCTTGTACTTGTAAATTAATATGCCTGTACCATCTTTGTAGTAATATTCAGCATTATAACCATTGACTGTTATTGTCTCTGCATAAGCATTTTCAGTATCAATGCCAGCGCTAGTTCCTTCCCCTAAACGGCGCAAAACAATTTTGTCACCGTTATCGTTTTTAAATACAGCAAAATAATAGTCACTCTTAATCTCTAACTGAACATTTTTATACCCATCAGGCAAGTAAGTTGGCAGTATTTCAGCCGAATAAGAGTTATCATTGTTGTTTACCCGGATTGTTGTTGATTTGTCGCCTCTCTCACTGATATAGTTCATAAATCGTACCCTTAGGGCATCGACATTCATTATGGTGAAAAAGGATACGGCCAAGAAGACAAGCACAACAGCAGCTGCTTTAAGGGCAGTTTTTCTTATGCGTGCAAACTGTTCGCGGCGTCTCTGCTGCTTGAATAGTTTCTGCATTTTGGCTTCAAGCCTGGCTGACGGCATATAGATAGATTTTAGTTCTTCATTAGATGGAAGCCGGCTGGCTTCTTCTTCCACAAGCTCTGCTACCGCATAGCGAATGACTTCATCAAGTAAACGATCATTTAACTCTTGTTTATTCATACCTGCACCTCGTTCTTCAACATAGCGGCGAGTTTTTTCCTTGCCCGGTGGAGACGTACACGGACGTTCCCCTCTGAAAGGGAAAGAAGGTCCGCGATCTGCCTGTTGGAGCATTCATAACGGTATTTTAAAATAAGAATGTCGGCATAACTTGAATCCATGGCTTTTATTGCTTCTTTAATCTCTTTGATGTTGATATTTGTGATTATCAAATCCAGTGGGGTTGGACTGGGGTCTGCAGCTGCCATGTGTGCATCCTCCAATCGCTGATTCTTTGCCTTTTTGTTCTTCGCATAAATTGTCAGGGCAGCGTTTCTCACTATAATAACCAGAAAAGAAGCCGTTTTGTTACACTTAATTTCATCAATATAAAAATTATTTTTGCCCAGCTTTAATAAAGCATCCTGGACTGCATCCTCGGCCAGGCCGTGATCCTGCAGGATGTTGAAAGCTGTATGGTACATTAATGGGTAATATTCGGTATACAGCTGTTCCAGGGAGGCTCTTTTTTTATTTTGCATACGCATCCCCTTTTAACCCAAAGGCATTAATATCTCTTGTGCCATTAAAATAACATATATTCCTTAATATGTAAACGCCAGGTTTTGTAAACGGTGTTTGCGCTTATGAAGCCGGCAGGCCTGGACCGAATAAAAAAAGACTGCATGGTTCAATTCCATGCAATCTTTTCTGTCTGCACGTTTAGTTCTTCCTGGGTACATTTTGTGTATATGATAGTCGCAATGCTTACTATGTTAATAGACCATATAGGGGTTGCTTTCTTCCCGGAGGTGAAGATTCTGCGCATTATCGGGCGCATTGCCTTCCCGTTATTCGGCCTGGAGCTGGCCAGGGGAAGAAGAAGGACCAGGAGTTTAAGAAACTATCTTTTAAGGCTTTCCGTCCTGGCCGGCGTGTCTCAAATCCCGTATATGCTGTTTTTTGCATCGCGGGAGCCCAATATACTGTTTACGCTGCTTTTATCTTTGCTGATCCTCCTGGCGCTTGACCGGAAGATTTATATAGCAGCTGCCGGGCTGTTTGCCCTGACGCTTGTTTTGCCGTTTAATTACGGGTGCTACGGCCCGTTGATTATTTTTCTGATCGACAGGATAGACCAGGGCGATTTCAAATTC
>JAAZDH010000254.1 GCA_012512865.1 Clostridiaceae bacterium
CCCATGGAATGCACCACCTGACAATAGTCTCGCACACGCGTGCCTTATGATTTTACATACTGCACTTCTTTATTTATACTACACTTCTCTGTTTATACTGTTTATTTATACTGCACTTACTGCACTTCTTTATATGATACATTTATTTGCAAAAATTTTCAACCACTCGTGGCATTTAACACTAAAATATTATCATTCCTTTAAAACATAACCTAATTCTATATTCGGCTATTTGTACCACCGGTTAAACATCTCTTACTCATACTCCTAGTATAGTAACACAGCTTTAAATTTTATATGTAATGTGTTATTATATAACTTGGATTGCAACAGGATATGACAAAATTGTGACTTGTTGCAGATTACACGGAGCAAGACGGCGTAAATGCCTCCCTGGAGGCAATCACGATCCAACAATCATAATACTTTTATAAAAGGAGTTGAATATTGATGGGTAAGGTAGGTTTGCAGCTATATTCAATAAGGGAATTAACCCAAAAGGATTTTTTCGGCACCATTGAAAAGGTAGGCAAAATAGGCTACGATGGCGTGGAATTTGCAGGTTTCTTCAACGCCCCCGCGAAAGAATTAAGAAAAGCCCTTGACAATTCGGGACTTGAAGCTTGCGGAAGCCATACCGCCATTGACTTGCTTACAAAAAACCTGGAGGAAGTCATGGATTACAACCACGAAATTGGCAATTCCTTCATAATATGCCCCGGCATTCCTGAAAACATGAGGGATAGCAGCGATGCATGGAAAAGAACGGCAGACCTTTTTAATGAAATTGGTTTAAAATGTAAAGAAAACGGCTTTCAATTCGGATACCACAACCATTCGGTAGAATTTCAATTATTTAACGGCGAATACGGTTTCGACATCCTGGCCGAAAACACCCGGGCCGACCTTGTATGCCTCCAAATAGACACATACTGGGTAGAATATGAAGGGCTCAAGTCCGTTGATTTTATGAAGAAATACCATGACAGGCTGCCATTGATTCATATAAAGCAAATGAAAAGTTTCGAAGATAAAAGATGCACGGAAATCGGCAAGGGAGTGATAGACTTCAAGGAAATTATAAACCTTGGAAAAGAATATGGTACAAAATGGTATATCGTAGAGCAGGAATATTTCGAAATACCTTACATGCAGAGCATCGAAGAAAGCTTGCAATACTTGAAGAGTATCTTATAGAAAGGGTGGCGTACTGTATGAAAAACGGAAAACTGGGGATTGGGATTATCGGGGCAGGCAACATTGCTCAAAATGCCCATATACCTTCCTACTTAAGACAAAAAAATGTTGAAATAATAGGCATCTGCGATATGAACGAAGCAAGGACCAGGGAAGTAGCCGACCGGTACAATATAAAATATGTTGCACAAGATTTTAATCAGCTTCTTTCAATTGATGAAATAGATGCGGTAAGCATTTGCACCAGCAATGATGTTCACCATCCCGCAGCCGTGGCCGCCGCAAATGCAGGCAAACACATTCTTTGTGAAAAACCCATGGCAATGACCGTTGCAGAAGCAGAATCCATGATGAATGCTGCCAAGCGTAACAATATTATATTCATGATGGGATTTGTCAACAGGTTCAGGGCTGACACCAATGTAATCAAGGCTTTCTCCAACGCAGGGAAATTCGGAGAAATATATGCCGGAAAAGTTTGCTGGTTGAGGAGAAGGGGAACTCCCCTCGGCTGGTTTACAAATCTTTCAAAATCAGGCGGAGGTCCAGTAATTGATATAGGTGTTCATATTATTGACTTGGCATGGTACCTCATGGGTAAGCCAAATCCTACCCGGGTAAGCGCGGTTACATACAGCAAAATCGGCAATTACCAGACCAAGGGGGTATCAAGGTGGGTAGCCCTTGATACAGAAAACCTGGTATTTGAAACCGAGGATTCCGCGTCAGGGCTGATTAGATTTGATAACGGCGCGTCCCTGCTTTTTGAAGTAAGCTGGGCCATTAATGCCAAGGATACCGGCATGTATGTCCAGGTATTCGGTTCCAAGGCAGGAGCCAGGACCAACCCCCTTGAAATATATGGGGAAGAAGAAAATTATCTTGTTGATTCCCATCCAATAGTAAAAGATGAAAATGCCTTTGATAACCAGGTAGAACATTTCATTAATTGCATTAAGGAAGGCAGGCAGCCAATATGCCCTGCAGAAGATGGCTACCTGGTTCAAAAAATATTGAACGGTATATATGATTCTGCAAAGCTGGGGAAAGAAATCGAACTGTAGGAACTTGTTCGGAAATAACGGGTCAATGGCTGGTCAATGGAAAGAAAGGCAGGAATTCTCCGTGCTGGGTTCCTGCCTTTTATCCATTATTTGTCATAAATAAATTTCGTTTTTATACATAATTTAATAATAAGAAATGGCTTAATAATATTTTGCAAACTTGATTTTATGTTGAGATTATTTTATACCAACAATTGCAGCTTGCAGGGGTGTTCCTCTGCGGCCAAAGCCGTAGGGCAATCCCTGGAGCGGCAGTTTAAAAGAAACTAAAAAGGTAACCGGAGCAATTTGTACAAGTAAAAACTTGTTTTATGTAATAAAACATATTATTATATTAAATGGGGATGATTGATTTATGTATCGACACACGCATCATTTTAAAATAGACTCCTTGATGATGCGCGGGCATTGTCACCGTTTAACGGGATATACCGAATCCATAATTGGGGTAGGAAGGCTTCATTTTCACTTTTTCTCCGGTATATCCAACTATACGGATCATACCCATTATTTTTCAGGAATAACCGGGCTCCCTGTAAAGACAGAAAACGGTCATATACATAAAATAGAAGGTTTCCTCGAGTCGAACAGCTTCCATGAGCATAAGTTCAACGGCTATACATTTGAAGAAATATCCTATTCCCATGATAAAAAAGCAAGCGAAGTCCTTACATGAACGTTACCTATATGTTATCTATACGTTATCTATACATAATTTATACGTTATCTATGTGCTAACTATATGTTATCTATATGTTAAC
>JAAZDH010000255.1 GCA_012512865.1 Clostridiaceae bacterium
AAACAAACAATAGTGCACTCGGGTGAATTATGCAATATGGAGAGAAAAAAATGTATGAGAACTATTTACACCAAAGAAATTATGCTTGCAGAATAAAGGAATACGTATATGAAGGCCTAAAAGTACTATCCATGGAAAATGAGTTGATCAAGGTTTCTATACTTGTCGATAAAGGTACTGATATCTACGAATTTATATACAAGCCAAAAGATATTGATTTCATGTGGCATTCATTCAACGGTATCCGCAATCCTCAAAAATATGTTCCAACCAAAGAGCATCCTGGAGGTTCATTTCTTGATTACTACCAGGGGGGATGGCAAGAACTTTTCCCAAATATAGGAGAACCATGCAGCTATATGGGGGCTGACCTGGGCACTCATGGTGAAGTATGCATGCTGCCCTGGGAATATACCATTGTAACTGATACCTTAGACCAGATTAGTGTAAAGTTCTGGGTCAGAACTGTCAGAACGCCATATCTCTTGGAAAAAACCTTTACCATCAAACGAAATGATCCGGTCTTATATATTGACGAACAAGTTACAAATGAAGGTTCTACGGAAATGCAATTTGCCTGGGGGCATCACCCGGCTGTAGGGCCAATGTTTCTTGATGACAGCTGCATTATACATATTAATGGAGAATGTAAAATAAAAACAACAGATATTCCCATGATTTTACCGAAAAACAGTGAATTCAGCTGGCCTTATGCAAAGGATATAAACGGCCGGGTAAGAGATCTGAGCAAGGTTTTGCATCCCGGGGAAAAGACCTATATGGAATATGCAGTTACTGATCTGGCAGAAGGTAAGTATTGCATTGAAAATAAAACTCTTCAAATTGGCTTTGGCATGGAGTGGGATAAGGATTTATTCCCTTATATCTGGATATGGGCTCCCAATTGCGGTCAGGACGGATATCCTTGGTATGGCAGAAACTATACCTTGGCACTTGAACCATGGTCAACCATATACTCGAACCTTGAAAAAGTTATTGACAATAATCAGGGAATCAGGATCCAGCCAGGAGAAACCATAAGAACACAATTAAAGGCATTTGCAATAGATTTTTCAGAAAAATAACTTGTATATACTACATTTTTAGGCAAATATTTCATCCGAGTGCAATGGAGAGTTGATATATGGCACAAAGAGTTACTTTAAAGGATGTAGCAGAGCATTCAGGATACTCCTTGAGGACAGTGAAAAAAGTATTTAACAATCAAACAGGTGTCAGCGAGAAAGCCAGAAAAAAAATATTAAAATCTGCGGAAATTCTTGATTATAAGTTCAACCGCATTGCCAGTGCACTTGCCAAGAACTATAATATAAGAATAGCCATCGTATATAACGACATATCGAAATATTATTTTCCGGAAGTAGATAAGGGTTTTCTAAACTGCGCTGATGAAATGCGTGATTTTGGAGTATCCATTGAGTTCCACAAAAATAGCAGCTTCGAGGTTGAAACTCAGCGCAAGATACTTGATCAACTTTTAACCAGAAAAGATATTTCAGGTGTTATTATTCAACCTATTTCAGCCCACGGTCTTAACGACAACATACAACGGCTGGCTGAAGCCGGTAAAGTAGTGGCTACTTTTGGTGCTGATGCGCCTGACAGTGAGAGGCTTTTCTATATAGGGCCTGATGCATACAAATCCGGCCGCATTGCCTCACAAGTTCTGGCTAATTATATTAACAAATCAGGAAAGGTTTTTATCATTAATCAGGCATCTGAACACATGCAGTCAATTGACAGAATGAGGGGTTTCAGGGACAGGATCCGCGAGGTTTATCCCAATATTGAAGTATACGAGATTAATACACCTATAAACAAAAACATGTATTATGACATGGTAAAAAGCATCGTGCTTAATGAAGATGTCAAAGGTATTTTTTGTACAGATGCTGATGTGTATATAGCGGGCAACGTTTTAAAAGAATTAAACAGGAAAGATATCGTTGTTGTTGGATATGACTTTTCCAAAGAAACACATGAGTTAATGAAACAAGGATATATAAAAGTAATCCTTATGCAGGAACCTGAGATTCAAGGATACCTCTCGCTCAAAATTCTTTGTGAATATCTGTTGCACAATAAAAAACCTGATGATGAAATCATTTATACCAAAATATCCATCGCGACCAGCGAATGTCTTGATTAATCACCTCAAGTGAAAGGTACCTGAATGAAAAATTTGGTATTTTTATAAATATTAACTTCACATGAGCTTCACTC
>JAAZDH010000256.1 GCA_012512865.1 Clostridiaceae bacterium
CTTTTTAACCGCCCAGTTTAAAATTTTGGATGAATATTCATCCGTAATCTTTGCGAACAAGCTCTGTTTCTCCATTTTCCCACCACTCTTATTTCCGCTCTCAATAAATATAGTAACGGGAGCTTGGTAAGTCTTAGTATAATTGTATCAGAAATTTAAATATGTTTTTTCGGTTTATGCAGGATAATCAGAAAAAAATTATCGAAATTCACGAATAAGAAAGGCATGTAAAGCTTCCATATACATTTTGCAAAAACAATTGAAAATTATGCTTGACAAGTCCAAGCCTGCCATGTAATAATATTCCAAAATGGTGAGTGTGCATAAGCATCAAGTAATAGAAAGGGACACACCTCTCTTGAGCGGGAAGTATCCTTGTGAGATGTTGTTACTGTTGTTACTAAGATTTAGCCGAAAGCCCATGGCTTTAGCTACTGGGAGTGTCAAACTTACAAGACATTGAAAAAGCAGCAGTTGTTTTCTGAGCAAGAAGCATTTTTGAGAGATGTAGAATGTCCCGGAGATGCGAGCTGCATAGGGGTGTCAAAACCCTACACGTGGAATAATAACCCGCGGAGTCACTTAATAATTGATTCTGCGGGTTTTTTATATTCTGCAGCCAGTTATTAAAATGTTTTTATGTGAAGATGTTGCATGTTAAAGGAATGCAGCCGTAAGGAAGAAACAGCTTTTTCTTTTTGATTTTACGGGATGCATGCCTGGAGATATAGTTGGGGAGGTGTTGAATGTTGTTTAATCCTGAACGGATTCAGCAATTTTATAATGAATACGGGGAGAAGGAATGGAACCGCCTGGATTCTTCCGCATATCGCAGGCTGGTTTATCATGGTCATGTGAAATTCATGGAGCCTCATATAGGACCTGGAAAACATGTACTTGATGCCGGTTGCGGGGCAGGGAGGTTCAGTATCCGTATCGCACAAAGCGGAAGTAAAGTAACTCTCTTAGACATATCAAACGGTCAGCTTGCATTGGCAAGACAGAAGATGAATGAAAGAGGTTTTGCCGGCCAGGTAGAAAAGTATATCGATGCGGATGTATCAAACCTTGATATGATTCCGGATGATTATTTTGATACGGTGATTTGTTACGGAGGAGTGCTGAATTACCTTTTCAGCAATGCAAGAAAAGCAGTTGATGAATTGAAGAGGGTTACAAAGAACAATGGAATGCTTATTTTAGGTGTTACCAGTTTGTGGGGGGTATTTCGTTTATGTGCAGTTAATGATGGAATGGCTCCTGAAAAATTCTGGGGTAAACCGGAGTACTGGAAAATCCGTGAGGTAGCTGTGACCGGAAATCTGGACCATCCTGATGTCAGCCACCCTCCCCGCCATTTATATACTGCGGCTGAATTAAAAAGCATGCTTAAGGATGCCGGGCTTTCAGAAATAAAGTTGGGGGCTTCTCCTTCAGTGATGTCAGGATTGGTAACACAAGCAGAACTGCTTGAGAAAAATGAAATTGCATGGAAGGCAATACTTGATATTGAGAATTTATCTTACTGTGTTGAAAACCTTGCAGATGCAGGAGAATTTTTGCTGATAAAAGGTAGAGTGCTAAAAGGCGGGGGAGAGCCTGAAAAGGCTGAAAAGCATGAAAAGCCTGGAGAGCCTAAAGAGACTGAAAAGCCTGAAGAGCCTGAAAAGGCTGAAAAGGCTGAGGAGGTAGTCAAACCGGTAGCAAATGACCAAAAGGGCGATGTTGCAATCGAGAGCGATATAATAATCGAAACGGAGAGACTCATTTTAAGAGAATTCAAAAAAGATGACTGGAAAAAAGTACACCTTTATTCTACTGATGAAGAAGTAGTAAGGTTCATGACATGGGGGCCCAACACGGAGGAAGATACCCTGGCTTTTATTGACAGGACATTAAGGGAAAAATATAAGAATCCTCGCAAGGAATATCATTTTGCTGTGATTGAGAAAAATTCAGGCAGGTTGATTGGTAGTGTCATGATTGCCCTTGGGGGGGATATGGACCTGCATGGAATGCTTGGGTACTGTTATTCAAGAGAAGTCTGGGGGCAGGGTATTGGTACTGAAGTAGCCGGAGCACTTATTAAATTTGGGTTTGAAAGCTTGGGGCTTCACCGTATATGGGCAAATTGCGATACCATAAATAATGGCTCGCAAAGGGTTCTTGAGAAGAACCGGATGCGCAGGGAAGGATGTTTTAAAAAGAAAAGCTTTATTAAAGGGGAATGGCGAGATGAGTTTCAATATGCAATTCTAAAGGAAGAATGGGAAGCATACCAGGGCCGGTGAATGAAAGCATGAATAAACCGGTATCCTCATTTGGAGATTAGGTTTCATATGAAGATAAATTTTCATAATTTATTGTCTCCTGAAATGAACCTTTCGATATAATAATCCGTCTTGTATCGGCGAAACCGGTTTCAAGCTTTTAACAAATAACTAGTAAGCATTCAAGTAAGCATTCAAGTATTAAGGCATTAAAGTATTAAAGAATTAAAGAATGATAACTCGTGATAGAAAAACATAGTACTCATAGTACTCGAACAGAGGTAATTCTTTGGCAGGGAGGTGGAAGATATGGATAAGCAAAAAGAGTTTGAAGCATTGCTGAGTACATGAAGGAATAATTTCTGTAGATGGTGGTGATATGATAAGCTGCAAAGAAAAAAATGCGCTTGATGTCGTTGGACGCTATGAGGTTACAATTTGCGGAAAAACCTATGATACAATTTTGGTTATTGACGTTGAAAGTTGCAATGACGGCATAATGACACAAACATACCTGGATATAAACGGCAGAACTGTACTCTGGCGAAGATTTAACAAAGATGACTGGGCTTTCAAAAGTATCAGCAAAAGTGGACTGAAAGACTGCCGCAAAACAAAAAGGTCTGTGTTAATGGCGAAACCTATGTCCATTGGTATGACTGTATCACCAATTATGTTTTATAAACTGGCGGGGCGAATACACGCCCCGTCATGACCCTTTATCCCAAGGTATCCCAAAAGTTGACATTATTGCGGCAAAGCGGCATAGTCCATCTATTGACAAAATAGGTTTTATCCGTTAGGTTTAATATAGGTTTAATGGATTAAACTTGGGGAGCAATTTGGGGGCAATTTACTTATGGAGAGAATAAAGATTTTTGATGCAGAATACAAGTTTATGAATATCATCTGGAAGCATTCAACTGTGCCAACCACGGGATTGGTAAGGCTTGCGAGAGAAGAGCTTGGTTGAAAAAAATCAACAACCTACACTGTTATTCGAAGGTTATGCGAACGTAATGCCAAAAAAAAGAAAATACAATGGTTAGTGCTATGATAAAACGTGAACAGGTTAAGCGTTTGGCTTTTGGTGAAATTGGTGAAAATAATATTAAAAGCAGGATAAAGAGAATAATGAATTTTAAAAAACCCGGCTTTTGGATGGTTACCGTATCTATTGTCTTATTAATTGCTTTAGGTGTGATCCTGCTGACCAACGGAAGCAGGCAATTCGATGGTTCAACTGTTAGCGGGGACAGGACATCAGCTGGAGCAGCCTATCATGTTGAAAATGACGAATATCACGATGTACATGGAAAAGAGATTGCACTTGTATCTTCACAAGGTGATGAAGCGGCAACAGAAATATCATCTATAAATTTAATTCAAACAGATGGGAAAAGTTCTATCAAGGCGGAATTGCGTTGCGGAAAGAACATCACATTGCGTCTTGGTACACTGGAAGCTATCGTTAAGACAGGGCTTGATGGCATAGACATTAATATTCTAAAGGAGCGATATTCTCTTGTCGACTTTGGTGATAACATTATCGGAGTAATAGAGAAAGTGCCTTCAGCCCGGGGAGAGTTCATAATCGTAAATTTCTATAAGTATAATGATGAACAAATACAAGAATTATGGTCAAACAGTGATTTATCTGCCCGGATTCAAAATATCAGCGGGGGGTATGTTGAACTGTATTTCTCCAAGTATAATTTTAAACATAAATTACAATTAACGGAATATGAGATGAACCACTGGGAACAGAAAGCAGCAGAGTTAAAGGATAATAATATTAAAATTGATGATGGCTATTATTCGGAAATAAAAGATAACTTGCTAATTGATGCAATCGCTTATCATATCGAGAACTTGGATAATAGTGGAGAGAAAAAAGTGATGATACTGTCAGAAGTTCGTACAGTAGGTGCAAAAACTCCATACATAAGGGATCGGGCTGTTATCACAATTAAGAATAATAATGGAGTTCTAAGCATGGAAGATATTGTTTTCGAGAGAGAGTCAACGAAAGGCGAATCACTGTTTGACTACTTCAGCTGATATTGTTGTGCTTTTATGCTTTATACATGCTCAAAAGTTATGTCATAAATGACGGCAATAATTAAAAAATAGAAAAGACATGAAATAATGGGAAGCAGGTGTTTGAATGAGTAAACCAACATATAGAATTATTTCAATTAGAAATTGTCCAAGCTATTCTGAGCGTGCAATTGACTGGTTCGCTTCAAAGTGGGGTATAGACCGTAAGGAGTATGAAAAAAGCATCTATGACTGTATTAATAATAACGAAAGCCTTCCTCAGTGGTATTTAGTGATTGATGAAAATGATGAAATTGTCGGGGGTTGCGGGCTTATTAAAAATGATTTTGTTGATAGAACAGATCTATTCCCGTATTTGTGTGCGCTCTTTGTTGAAGAAAAAGCCAGGGGTAATGCTTTGGGAGCAAGGCTTTTGGAAAACGCAAGAATTGACGGGGGAAGGCTCGGCTTTGACAAGCTGTACCTTTGTACCGTTCATACCTCGTATTATGAAAAGTATGGCTGGAAATATATTGCTACCGGGCATCATTCCTGGGGTGATACGTCAAGGATATATGAAACACCGACCATCAAGCAACCTTTACTTGAAAAGATGAGCGATTTTTTTGCAGCATGTATTGATGGGTATGATGAACATATGCTTAAAAATGTTGAGGGCTGCAAAGAGGGATATATAAAGATGGCGGAGCTTATTCCGGACGGCACTGAAACAATTCTTGACCTGGGCTGCGGTACCGGGCTTGAGCTTGACGAAATATTCAAACGGCTGCCTGATGCATCGGTTGTAGGTATTGATTTAACACAGGCAATGCTGGATAAGCTTAGGCAAAAACATTTTGATAAGAATATCAAGTTAATCTGCGGGGATTTTTTTAATATTAATCTGGGTGAAAATATGTTTGATGCGGCAATTTCATTTCAAGCAATGCACCACTTTTCCCATGCCGAAAAAGTTGAATTATATACTAAAATCCATAGAGCACTCAATTCAAAGGGAGTATACATAGAGTGTGATTACATGGTGACTGAACAATCAGAAGAAGATAAACTTTTTGAAGAGAGCGTAAGGCTTCGATACGAAATGAATATCCCGGACGGTGAACTTTATCACTTTGATACCCCCTGTACCATTGATAACCAAATTATAATATTAAAGAAAGCTGGTTTTTTATCTGTTAAAATGGTTTGGCGAATGGGGAACACAACAATAATAGTGGCAAAAAAGTGACCAGGAACAAAGTGGCCAAGAACCTGGACATGGGATATGGTAACAGAAGAGCACTTACCTGAGGGTTATGTGAGCGATGAGTATGCAAAGAAAAGTAAAAAATGATTTGTTTTGTTATAATCAACTGCGGAAGAATTCACATAATTTTTTTTATGATGATAATTTGTAAAAAAGGATAGTAAAAAAGATAGGGGGATTTTTATGGAGCAGAGTATTTATAGAAGAAGATATAGGCTTCTTGTTGATTTTACCAAGGTTCACAGCTTTCTTACCGATATTTATTCTCCTGATACCTTGAACAGCTACCTTTTGCCGCAGTTTTTTGAATATGCGCATACCCATCCGTTTTTTAACCATAAGCTTACACATCGCTTCGGCCTTTGGGAGGATGAGGGAAAGCTTGTTGGTATTGCATGCTATGAAATGGATATTGGCGAATGCTTTCTAGTAACAGACAGAAGTCATTCCTTTCTTTTGCCTGAAATGCTTTCTTTTGCAGAAAAAGAGCTATCTGTTATAGATAACAATAAACAGACTCTTTCCGTTTGGGTGACCGATAAAGAAACTGATAAAATTGAATTATTGGCACGAAGAGGCTATAAAAAAGTACATACTGAACCGGTTCGGATATTCCAGTATAACAAACCATTTTTTGATGTTAAATTGCCTGACGGGTATACGGTTATATCTTTAGAAGATGAAAATGACTATAGGAAGATTCATGAATGTCTTTGGAAAGGGTTTGATCATGGTGACAATCCCGACGATGATATTGATAGTCGTTTGCTAATGCAAAGCGGGCCAAATTTCAGAAAAGATTTGACAACTGTAATAAAGGCTCCAAATGGAGATTATGCATGTTTTGCAGGGATGTGGTTTGATGAGGAAAACAAATATGCTTATCTTGAACCGCTTGCGACAGTTCCCAAGTATCGCAGAATGGGACTTGCCACCATTGCTCTTACAGTCGGAATGAAGAAAACAAAAGTACTGGGTGCGACATATTGCTTTGGTGGTGTGCCTGAATTTTATACCGCTATCGGTTTTGAAACAATCTGCCATCGCGAAATGTGGAAAAAGTCCAGCGGTTAAATGTCAAGACCTAAATTGGAAATGAACCTTGAAAATTTCATATGATATTACCTAAAAAAGCCCAAAAAAGAGCATGGGAAACTAAACCTACTCCAATAAAC
>JAAZDH010000257.1 GCA_012512865.1 Clostridiaceae bacterium
CGATGAGCCCGTGGGTTAACGTGGAAAGGGGGGCGGAAGGAATAGGCAGGGATTTCGTATTCTCGCGGAAACCAAGCCCGGCATACCTGGCTGAAAGCCAATGGGACCCCGAGGTGGTTGAGAAGGATCTTGTTGAAACCAGGGATATATGCCGCAAGTATGGATGCCCGGTAGAATTCATACTCAAGGATATCAGTACCGTGAAGTATCAACCTCAAAGGCTCTGGGAATGGGCAAAGATTGCCCAAAGGGTATGCGAGGCTTAAGATAAGGAGGTTACCCGTGATGAAGATTATTAAAGCAACCAATTATGACGAAATGAGTAAAAAAGCTGCTTCAATCATAGCAGCCCAGGTGGTGCTTAAGCCTAATTGTGTTTTGGGCCTGGCAACCGGCTCTACACCACTGGGAACTTATAAAAAGCTGGTTGAATGGCATAACAGCATTGACCTGGACTTTTCCAATGTGGTTACATTTAACCTCGATGAATATGTTGGCCTTGATCCGAATCATGAGCAAAGCTATCGTTATTACATGAATAATAATTTATTCAATATGATTAATATTAAAATGGAAAACACCCATGTACCAAATGGAATGGCCCCCAATATAGAAGAGGAATGCGCAAATTATGATAAAATGATTAGTGATTTTGGGGGAATAGACCTCCAGTTGCTTGGGATAGGCCACAATGGCCACATTGGATTTAACGAACCAGGTGAATACTTTCAAAAAGGAACCCACTGTGTAACCCTTTCAGAAAAAACAATTAATGCAAATTCAAGATTCTTTGAAAGTATTGACATGGTGCCAAGAAAGGCAATAACCATGGGTATGCTGGCAATAATGCAGGCGAAGAAAATTGTAATGATTGCAAGCGGGGAAGACAAGAAGGAGATACTTGGGAAGGCCCTTTTTGGCCCTATTACTCCAAGGGTTCCGGCATCAATACTCCAAATTCACCCGGATTTAACCGTAATTACAACAATCTCGCTGTGATAAAAGAGAATGGAAAAATGATATGAAATAAAACAAGGAATTGGTTTAGATAAGGAAAAATGATTTAGATAATGCAAAAAATGACTTAGATAAGGAAAAATAATTAAAAAGGATAATATAAAATGATTTATATTGGGACGGCAGGCTATTCGTACAAGGACTGGATTGGCCCCTTTTATCCTGATGATATAAAACAAAGCGCAATGCTGGAGTATTATTCAGCCCGCTTTGATTTCGTGGAAATCAATTCCACTTATTACCATATGCCTGCAGTAAGGATTTTTGAAAGTCTAAACAGGAAAACACCGGCAAAGTTCATGTTTTCAGTAAAAATATACGGCGGGTTTACCCATGAAAGAACCCATGGTTTTACCGGGGCCAGGCAGTTCATGCAAGCGGTTCAACCCTTGATAGAAAGCAAAAAGCTTATTTGTCTCCTGGCGCAATTCCCGTATTCTTTCCATTATACGCGTGAAAACTTAGAATACATAAAAAATTTACGCCATTGGTTTGATAACGTGGAAATCTGCATTGAATTCAGGAACCGTAATTGGATTAATGAAGAAACAATGCAATTCCTAAAAAGTGAAGGAATTGGCTTCGTATGCGTAGACGAGCCGAATATAAGGGGCTTGGTAGGAAATGTAATAGCAGTTACATCCAATATATCATACATCAGGATGCATGGGAGAAATGCGGAAAAATGGTATGGGAGCCAGGGGTCCGAGAGGTATGATTACCTCTACAGTATAGATGAATTGATAGAATGGGTTACAAAAATAAAAGAGCTTGAAGATAAATCGGCATTAACGGTTGTTTCTTTTAACAACCACCCGCTTGGGAAAGCAGTGAAAAA
Source organism: Clostridiaceae bacterium (assembly GCA_012512865.1). Taxonomy (GTDB): domain Bacteria; phylum Bacillota; class Clostridia; order Acetivibrionales; family DUMC01; genus Ch48. The sequence continues at coordinate 1,856 of JAAZDH010000257.1, forward strand.
TGCCAGGGCATTAAGAGCTCTTCTCTACGGGACGGAAAGCGACTGAAAGGTCATATCTCGCCTTATTCGTTCATTCATTCATATTACGACTATTCACCTTTGATTTATTCCAGCCTATACAACAGGTTTCGGCAAATTTCTACAACACATTTCTTTATTATATATCTATTGTTTATCATAAATTGGGGAAGAGATAGAATTATTGTATTGTATACAATATGCACAAGGTTATATTTGTAATCTAATTTCGACAATCCTCTAGCAATAATCGTGCTACCTGGTGGTAAAAAGTACCACGCATATAATCCTAATAAGTGCAAAAATTAAGGTTTATCATTTGAATCGAAATTAATGGGCGAACGATAGGGATAACCTTATTTACAGTCGAAAGCCAAGGTAAAGGAAGCTTTGATGTCTGAGTTGGATGAGGTAGTTAATAAAATAAGAGAATTAAAGAACAAACTGGAAAAACTTATAAATGAAAAACAAGATTTAATTGATCCTGAAGTTGTTTCTGCCAGCAAGAAACTGGATGAAGCCCTTGTTGAATATGAAAAAGCAATCAGGAAAAAACATAAGGGCGGTATAAACAATAAAAGCAATGATATTGCCGGTGATCCTGCTGCTGCTGTTGCTGATGATGACTCCTGCGTTACCGGGGATACAAGTACTGATGTAAAAAATAATGTAGAAAATAATAAAAAAAATAATGAGAAGCCGTAGCAATATTTACTGCAAAAAGGCTACGGGGCCGGGTTTTCCCGGTATATTAATGTTTGGCGCTTCTTTTCGCAAATTATTTAACTCCAATAATAATACAATTAATACCAGCACAAGGATGAGGACAACAACAATTGAAATGAAGAGATTCTTTTTATTGTTGGAAAAAAAGGATTTTAACTTGAACTTAATTAATGGCAGTTTTTTGTTTTTAAAATTGAGAATAAAAACTTTTATTTGCATAAAAATTTGCCTTATCGTGTGAAAAATTGATTTTGGATTGAAAAGAAAGTTTTTCTTGCATACAGGGCATGTAACCAATATGGTCCCCTTATCCAGCGGTACTTTTAGTTTACTAAGGCAGTTTATGCAATTTATAATTATCTTGTTGTCAAATCCTGTCATGTGATTATAATTATAATTCCTTCCATAATTATGGCTATTGTATCTTTTTCTCATCACAAACCATTGTCCTCCAAGGGATTCCTCTTATAATATAGTCCTTTAGTTGCTATGCCATGTCCTATCTTATCATACCGTACAATACCATATCATATCATATCGTGTCTTCCGGCTGCAACCAGGAAATTCGAACCCGCCCGGTTCATCATAGGGCTGTTGATGATACACGTCGCCTGGAGTATAATTAATTCAAGAACGCATGGCACAGTGAGTGATGTAAACCAGGGTAAATCAAGGAATCTGCAAATCAAGGTAAATTAAGGATCTGGAGTTTAAAATCATAAAGAGGGGTGATATTAATGGGCAATAATAAATTAACAAGGCAGTATGTATTATCGCCTGCTGCCGGAAAAAGGCTAATAGCCCGGGCACTTCTGCATATACCTTCGATCTTGGAAGCATTGGCAAGCAGGACCGTTGTTATTGCTGCCGGTACAACAAACGGGTATGTAGCCGAGGAATTCTTAAACAGGATAGGGCAGGCCGCAGGTTTTTCCAAGAAGCGGTTTTTCAGGGGAATCACCTTGCCGCCCGGGTATAAGGTGAAGGATAGCGGAAGATTGGAAGATGAAAGCCAGTTCCCTGGAGACGTTGTAATCGTAAATGGCAAATGGGAGAAGGGAAAAACGATATTTGACGTTGTTGGCAACCTGGAAAAGGGTGATATCATTATAAAAGGGGCAAATGCAGTTAACCTTGACAGCAAGCAGGCAGCCATATATATAGGACATCCATCGGGAGGTACGATATGCTCGGCGCTGCAGGCCGTAGTTGGCAGGCGCGTTGAATTGTACATCCCGGTTGGGCTGGAGAAGAGGATTTATGGTAATATTAACGAAATAGCCGTAAAATTAAATTCTCCGGGTGCTGCCGGGCCAAGGTACATGCCGGTAAGCGGAAATATCGTAACGGAGCTGGAGGCTGTAAAAATAATTACCGGGGCGGATGCCGAGCTTGTTGCGGCTGGAGGAGTGTGCGGCGCCGAGGGCAGCTGCTGGGTAGCTGCTACCGGGAATGAAGAAGAGCTGGATAAGGCCGATGAGCTCATGAAATCAGTAATTGCAGAGCCGAATTTTGTTATCTGAGTTATTAGGATTTATTGATTTGTTGCCAGCATATTGAATAATCATACGGCACCGGTATCAATAATACCAGTACCAGTTGCCAATAATACCGGTATCAATTACCGATAATACCAATAATACCAATGCCAGTAATAATGCCAAAAATAAAGAATACAAAATAATCAACGGGAGGATTTGGGCTTGTGAACAAAAATGAAGGGCAGGGCCTGGAGGGCAAGATAGAGCACGCGGAGTGCTGCGCCGGTACTAATGCTGGTACACCCGGTATATTCCATGTAAACAAAACAGGGCAAGGGGAGCATAAGCCCGGGAATGTACAAAACCGTGAATACGGGCATGAGCCTGGATGCCATTTGCATTTTATGAAGGAAGCTTATAAAGAGGCTTTAAAAGCATATGGCAAGGAGGAGGTCCCCATTGGCGCGGTGATTGTCAAGGACAACAGGGTAATTGCAAGGGCCCATAATGAAAGGGAATCCAGGAAGGATGCAACCCTCCACGCGGAGATCAGCGCCATAAAAAAGGCGTGCAAGAAGCTCGGGACTTGGCGTCTTAACGATTGTGACATGTATGTAACGCTTGAGCCATGTGTAATGTGTGCAGGGGCGCTTATACAGGCAAGGATCAGGACGGTATTCATTGGGGCGGCGGATCCAAAGGCGGGTGCTGTTGGTTCAGTGATTAATGTTACAAATGTGGAAAAGTTTAACCATAGAATAAACGTTGTATATGGAGTTTTGGAAGAGGAATGTTCCTTAATACTGAAGAAGTTTTTCAAGAAATTAAGGTTAAGGCAAGAATAGGGCAAGTTTAAGGTAAGGTTAGGTTAAGGTAAGGCTAAGAGAAAACCGTTTATTATGTTTATTTGTTGAAATTTAGTAATTTATTTAGCTGCTTACTGCTGAATTATTACAATTATATATTGTAAGGGGAGAGGGTTAAAGTGAAAAAGATTCGTTTTGGAATTATATCATGCGGGATGATAGCGCATTTCCATGCCATGTCAATCCTGGATGACGGCAGGGCGGAACTTGCGGCAGTGTGCGGACACAGCAGCATTGAGAAGACGAGAGAATTTGCGGGTAAATATGGAGCAAGGAAAGTTTACATGGACTATAGAGAGTTAGCTGCCGATAAAGACATCGATGCTGTATGTGTATGTTCTCCAAGCGGACTTCACGGGATTCACGCAATAGAATGTATGAAAAAGGGGAAGCATGTTTTATGCGAAAAACCCCTTGATATAAAGAGTGAAGTTATGGCTGAAATGATTGATACTGCCCGGGATAATAAGGTAAAATTGGGATGCGTATTTCCCAACAGGACCAGGAGTGGGCTTAGGAAAGCAAAAGAAATCATTGATAAGGGAATCCTTGGGAAAATGACGATCGTGGAATGCCAGTACAGGGGATACAGGCCGCCAGAATACTTTACCAGTTCCAAGTGGAAAGGGACAAAAGCCCTGGATGGCGGCGGATGCCTTATGAACCAGGGAATACATGCTATTGATACAATGTGCTGGCTTACCGGCGATGTTAAGAGCGTATATGGTATTTCCCGGGCAATGCTAAGGGATATTGAAGTTGAAGATACGGCCATGGCAATCCTGGAGTTTGCTAACGGTGCATATGGCGTGCTTATGGGGACTACGATTTCCAATGTACCGGAAAATGCCCCGGAAGGAGATAGGCTGCGGATAGAATTTGAAAAGGGAACAATATTATATGCGGAAGGAAGAACATACCTGTATACGCGTAAATCCATGATATCAAACGAGGAGATTGCAAGTATTACAGGCAGGAGGTCACAAGATATACAGGGAGACGATGAAGTTCAAAAAACATTGCTGGACGGGGAAGAAGGTGAAGTCGTGTCATCTTCATCAGACCCTTCAAATGTTGACATAAAGAGTCATTCCTTTATTGTATCCGATTTTATTTCGGCAGTGCTAGAGGATAGGGCGCCATACATACCGGGGGATTCGGCGAAAAAATGCGTTGATCTTGTGCTGGCCGTTTATAAATCATCCGAGACAGGGAAGAAAATAGACGTTTGAACCCCATGTCATACTGGGATGATCATCAAGTTGAAATGTACACTAGGCTAAGGTGTGCTATAAGCCGAGGAGAACAGGGGAGCAACAGATGATATATATTTGTACTTCCATGTACAAGGAAGCGGTTTCTTTTATAAAACAACTAAATTTAAAGAAAGATTTGACCCACACGAAGTTTGATGTGTTTACAAGTGAAGAGGCCATGCTGGTTGTCACCGGTATAGGTAAGGTAAGGGCAGCCATGGCTGTTGCATACCTGCTGGGGAAGAATGAACCGGGGAAATTTGACTTGCTTGCGAATATAGGCATTTGCGGCGCTGGCAACCCGGGTATAGCTGTTGGAAAAGTTTTTTACTGTAACAAGATAATTGACAATGACACAAAGATGACTTTTTACCCGGATATGCTTTTTAAGCATCCCTTTGATGAGGCAAGCATTGAAACGTTTTCGAAACTGGTAAGCAGGCCGGACGAAGAAAGCCTCGAAGGATACCTGGTAGATATGGAAGCTTCGGGTGTTTTCCAGGCAGCTTCCGTTTTCCTAAGACCACACCAGCTGGTTTTCATTAAAGTGGTTTCCGACCATCTCGATGTAGGAAAGACGGATGGAGCCGGTCGTAAAAGGGATGGCTGTAAATGCAGCAAAGCTGATAGTGATATCGATAATATTGATATTGATATAGGAAAGATAATGGGTGGTAATGCCATGCAAATCACCTGCTGGCTGAAAGAAACCGCGGATAAAATGGCCGAAATAAAGAGTAAGCAGCCATATGGCGGACAAGCCGTGTTATCCCCGGAAGAGCAGGAAATCGCTGCAAGTATGGCAGAAAACCTGAAATTATCCCGCAGCATGGAGATCCAGTTCATGGAGATGCTTAAGTACTGCAAGCTACGCTGCGGGAGCATCGGGCATCTTATTGATATGTATGCTGATATCAAGTGCAGCTCAAAGAGGGAAGGGAAGGTGTATTTTGCTGAACTCAAGAAGAAACTCGGCCTTGTTTAAGGCTTATTTTTCACATGTATACATTGAAAAGAAGGCAATGAACCATTCTAACAGCAAAAAAATACTGGAACATTTCAGGCAGGCTGAAATTGTTGAAATCAATCATTATAAGGATGTATTTTCAAGGGCAAAACAGGATTATTGCATGCAAAAGCACAGCCCCAAGCTTATACTTGCCGTGAAGGACGATGATTTTGTCTACCGTGGGGCACCTTTATGTGAAGACTTCGGGAATGCCAACTTCTATTATGCCTCCACGGTGATGAATTGCATATATGACTGTGAATACTGCTATCTCCAGGGAATGTACGCTACGGCCAACATTGTCGTGTTCGTTAACATCGAGGATTTTTTCGGGGAGGTTGAGAGCCTTTTAAAAAAACGCCCTGTATACCTTTGTATTTCTTACGACTCGGATCTTTTAGCCTTGGAAAAGATCCTTGGCCACTGTGAGC
>JAAZDH010000258.1 GCA_012512865.1 Clostridiaceae bacterium
CCTCTTGCACATCTTCCCTGTTAATCGTTTTTTTGTCTCCCGTGTACGCAATTAGTTTATTTACTTCATTTATTAATTCAGTCATTTCCTGGCCCGTTCTCTCAATAAGAATTGAAGCCGTTTCCATGTCTATTTCTTTTCCGTTGGAATTAACCATCTTTACCACCCACCTGGCCAGGTCATGCGGCTTCTGGTACTGGAACTCGACCACCAACCCCCCCTTGCTAATCGCATTATATATTTTAAGGCGCCTGTCAACCTCATTTTCATAGAAAACAAGGCATGTAAACGAAGGGATGTTCTTAATGTAATCAATAAATTTATCAATATCATCCCTACCCTTATCTTTATCCTTACCTTTATCCATACCTTTATCTTTATCTCTATCCTTATCTTTTTTGGCACCCTCTCCCGGCTTAAACAGCCCCGAGTCCCTGACCACCACCATCTTTCGCTTAGAAAATACGGGATAGGTTTCACAATTCCTTATGATTTCTGGGATATCCGCCTTCCCTTCCATTACAATCTTGTTTAGACTCCTGGTACCATTATCCAGTATTATCTCTTCAATAGCTGACAAGTAGTACTTTTTAAGGTACTCCTCGGGCCCGTGAAACAAATACAAGGATTTTATATCCCCATTTTTTACTTGTTTTTTTAAAACATCAATGCTCATCTTTGTGCATCACCTTTGCCCATCTTTATACATCTTTATGCGTCTCTATGCATTTTTACCCGTCTTTACGCATCAGCTTTACTCATACATGCACATCAACTTTGCCTTTCTTTGTATATCATCCTTGCCTATCTTTGCACATCACCTTTATCCTAATGCGTTTTCCGTTCGACCCCAGGATTACGGCGCCATTCAAGTCGGTCCGGAAGATTTTCGTCCCGGTGCCTGCCAGCCTATCCATTACTTCTGCCGAAGGGTGCCCGTAATTATTGTTCCCCACACTTACAACTGCAACCTTGGGATGCACCTTTTCCAGGAATACGGGCGTTGATGAAGTGTCAGAGCCATGGTGCGGCACCTTCAAAACATCAGCCCTGGTATCATGTAAAATGCTCCTTGCAAGCCTTGCTTCAATCTCTCCCTCGATGTCGCCCGTAAATAGGATTTCCACATCTCTATATTTTAATATTAGCACAATCGAGCTGTTATTTAAAGACAACTCACCGTTCTTTGCACCTGCAGGAGGATTTAATATTTCAATCCGTACATCTTTGCCAAGCAACATGGAATCCCCCTCCCTTACGGGGATAACGTTGATTTTCCTGCGGGCGCATGCATTGAGCGCCCTATCAAACTCATCTCCAATAACATAACCAGGCATAATAAACATTTCTACCTTTATTTGTTCCAGTACGGGTATGATGCCGTTTAAATGGTCATCATGGGCATGGGTGGCAACAACCGCATCAAGCCTTGTTATACCATACTCAAGCAAAAAAGGGATGATAGTCCTGTTTCCCATGCTATCAGCAGAACCAGGATCACTTCCTTTCTTGCCGCCCCCATCTATTAAAAGGGTCTTCCCGGACGGTGTCTTTATAAACGCGCAATCTCCCTCGCCCACATCCAGGAAGACAACTTCCAGTTCCCCGGGAATCATGCCTGCTATTATTGCAAGGGATATAACCAGTATTACAGCAATAGCATGGTATTGCCATTTTACCCTGACCTTGTAGGTTGGTTTGAACCACAGCAAAAACCATAGGATGAAGTAGTATATAATTATCAAGAGGATCGACGGGGTTGTGACCCTGAACACTGAAAATGGCATTTTTGCCGTCGCTTCTGAAACAAAAAGCAGGTATGAAAGTAGTAAATTATTGACATACCCTATTAAACGCGAAAGATGGATGGATACCTGCCCCAGTACGGCCATTGCCATTCCAAGAATAATTATTGCCCCGGATACGGGAGCAGCCAATAAATTGGCGAAGACCGATATTACAGGCAGCTTGTTGAAATGTACGGCTGTCAACGGCAAAATGCCTGCCTGGGCTGGCAGGATTGTTGCCAGGGCGTCGGAAATATACCCGGGAATACGCCTTGATTTCAATAAGTTTTTTGTATTCCTGCCAAACAGCACGATTGAGCCGGTGGCCATGAAGGAAAGCTGGAACCCTGCATTGAAAAGCATGTGCGGCCTCCATAGCAAGAGCACGATTAATGCGAGGGAAATGCTCGTCAATGTATCAGCCTCCCTCCGTATCATCTGCCCCACCAGCACTGTTGACGCCATTATTGCCGCCCTAAGCACGGGAGCCTGCGGGCCTGTTACAAGGATGTATAAGAATAGTATAAGTATAATAACCGGGTTGGCTACTTGCTTCCTTAAGCCAAGTTTTTTAAAAATAAACGCAAAGGGAAGGATTATAAAGCCTACGTGCATCCCTGATACGGTTAAGATATGGATCAGCCCCGAATCGTTGAAATTTTCTTCCATGTCATCCGGCACATTATCCCTGCAGCCGGTAAGCATTGCAGCAAGAATTACAGCCTGGTTTTCCGGCAGGCTTGAGACTATGGCATCCTGTATGCGCTCCCTCATCTTGCCGCCTATCCTGGCAAGAATCCCGGCAATTGGGCTTGAGGGACCAGGATTTTCGATTTCTACGTTGCTTCTTTTTGCATACATTGTTGCCGATATCCCGAAGCTCGCAAGGTATTTTTTATAGTCAAGGCTGCCAGGGTTTCTTCTTGTTTTAGGAACAGATAGCACACCGGATACATTTACCCGGGTACCGTAATCAAGCAGCAAGTCATGCCCGTATACGTTAAGCAGCATTTTCCCCCCGTCTGCCCCAGGCTTGCTGCCGGACTTGGAACCTGCCGTGTAGTTGCTGCTGCTACTTGTATCATGCCGGTCATTAGTTTCTGCATTATACCCAATACCCATACCTGTGCTATCCCGGTTACCAGCACTTGCAATCCCCCGGTCATTAGAGCTTGACATATCCTGGTTGCCAGTGGGCATGATCTCTTCCACGGCTATCTCGTAACGAACAAATTCGCCCTTGAATTCAGGCCTTGAATACACCCTTCCCCTTACCAGCACCTGTGCGCCGTCAAGGCATTCAAACTTCCGCACAATTGCATTATCAACATGGATATATTTAAAAGCCCCTGCAGCATAAAATATTGCCAGCCCTAGTAAAACAAACATAAGTTGCCTGCTCTTCAAGATAAAAATGCTTATGAATACGCAAATGAACAGGAGGCTGACAATCGTAACAATTAAGTACACATGCGGTTTTGTCGTACACGACTGTGCCGCGTCCGCGGAAATGATTCCCATAATAAGGGAAGCGGAAAACAAAACAAGGTACCTTTTCATTATCCCCCCAAACCAATCCAAATCAATCGTGCATTATTCCAGTGCATCAGTCTTGATTAATCCGGTGAATTAGCCTGCATTAATTTAATATATTTAGTGGTATTAATTACCTGTTTTATTATATTATACCATATCAATGTTTAATTTGCTAGATTTTTTAATTGCTTTATTTAAAAAAGATATGAATAAACCTAAAAAATACTTGTAAGAATATATCATAAGAAGATATCGTAAGAAGACACAGCAAGAAGACATCTTGCAAGATACCATAAAAAATACCCTTTTTTAAAGGGTATTCTTCGCGATAACAAGTTATTTCACTTCATGCTCCTTTTTGCTCGATTTTGCTAATTTACTATTCTTTTTGCAATAATTAGCCTATTACTGTAGTAGCCGGTATTTAAAGGATCTATAATAACCTTTTTTCTTCCATTGGATGCATGTATAAACTGGTTGTTTCCTATGTATATGCCGACATGGTCAATGCTGCTGCCCGAACTTGTATTGAAAAACAGGAGGTCCCCCGGCCTAAGCTGTGTCCTTGAAACCGTGGTTCCTTGCTTTGCCTGGTCTGCAGCCACCCGGTTCAAGGTTATCCCGAACTGCTTGTAAACATACTGGACCAGCCCGGAGCAATCAAAGCCGTTAGGGCTTGTCCCTCCCCAAACATACCTGACACCCAGGAACCTCTTGGCATAATTCACAATCTGCTGTCCCAGGCTGCTTGCTGTAGCTTCGCCCCTGGAAGCTATAACCCCTCTCATCAACAAATCTTTTCTTGTGGTAACAAGTTCCCCGAATATCCATGCGAAACTTCCATCTTCCAGCTTTATTTTATACCACTCGTCATACCACGAATATATAGTAACTTTATTGCCCTTTTTCATCGTTGTAACAATACCCTGGTCCAGGCCCGGACCGCTCCTTACGTTTGCAACATCAACATTTACGGCACCTTCATCAATAGGCTCCTTCTCAAATGAGATATACTCTCCTGCCACCCAGCCGGTAATTTTTCCGTAACTTACCTTGTACCAGGAATACTCATCCTTCATGCCGCCTTCTTCCTGCACCTTGACTTCCATGCCGCTGCAAAGCTGCCCTATTACCTTAGCCGAAGTTCCAGGACTCTCTCTTACATTAAGTATGTTTGCCGTTACTACTGCTGTATCCTTGCTTTCTTCAGCATAAGCTTCGGCGGGTTTCGCCTCTTCACCGGGAGTTCCGGCAGAACCGGGGTCTTTGCCCGGAGTTTCACCGGCAGATTCCCCTGACCCGGAAGCCTGGGCAGTAGACGGCTGCCCCGATGACTGCCCTGAAGGCAACGCTGTTTCCTGTTTTAACTCTATGTAGTCTCCATGTACCCATCCTGTCAAGCTTTTAAATGTAATCTTGTACCAGTTGCCGGAACTTTCGTTGATGGTAACCGTGGTATCTTTAAGAAGCTGCCCTATTATTGCGGCTTCCGTACTTGGATTTCGCCTCACATTAAGATACTGGACGGTAACTACCCCTTCACCCGAGGAATCAGCGTACGCGGTAAGAAAACTTGAAATGAAAATTAGCAGGATTGTAAGATAGACCAGGCATAGCTTTTCCTTCGTAAATCTACGGGATTTTTTCCACTCGTTCATTTTTTGTCCTCCTATTTAAGCTTACGGAGGTTTGCTGACAAGCCTTATGGACGGCTCCTCCGCACCTCTTGTTCAAAAAGAGGATTTAGCTTTTTCTTTACGTTTCTTTTCGCTCTGCCTCCTTGCAAGGCTTTTTCTTTTTCAAGGACTATGCCTTGACTTTACGCCTTTTACCCCTTTTGCCTCGGTTTACTCCTTATGCCTGTCCCATAGGCCTTTGCCCTAATATATATTATATATCCAGGTATTGCCCTTGTCAATAAAAACCAGTATTTGCCATGCCGAAGTTTTTTACAGGAATTTAGGTTAAAGTTAATTTGCCATAAGGAAAATGACATAGTCACGCTAATTGATACTGATTTCACAAAATACCGCAAAAAAAGCAGATAATAGAGCTGTTAAAAAAGAATTGCGCCATACCCTGTTGGCTTAATGCTGAAGCGGAGAAAGCCGGTGCAAACTTTTCTAAAGCACTTTAAGAAATATTAATGCAATATTAATGCAAAGAATTTTATATTTTTAAAGTAAAATAGTAAAACGTGATAGCCAATCCTTCGCCTGGGGCAATGCCCCGGTTAATACCCTAGATAATGCTCTCCTCCCACATCTCAGGTTTTTCCAGGCCGAGAAGCTTGACTATCGTGGGTGCAATGTTGGCAAGTCCAAAATTTCCTTCCTTTATTACATGTTTTTCAAGCCGGTCATATATGATAAACGGCACGGGGTTTAGAGTATGGGAGGTTTTAGGCCTTGGCTTTTCATTTCCCTTGGCCTTCTCGAACATCTCATCAGCGTTGCCATGGTCAGCGGTTACAATCAATATGCCTTCTACTTCATCAACTGCGCTGATAATCCTGCCAAGGCACAGGTCAACCGTTTCTACGGCAATCATCGCCGCGGCAAAATCCCCCGTATGTCCCACCATGTCGCCATTAGGGAAATTAGCCCTTAAAAACAAGTACTCGCCGCTCCTGATTGCATCAATCAGTTTATCGGTGATCTCTGCCGCTTTCATCCATGGGCGCTGTTCAAAGGGTACCTTGTCCGAGGGGACTTCTTCAAAAACTTCAAGTATATCATCAAATTTTTCGTTCCTGTTGCCATTCCAGAAATAAGTAACATGCCCGTATTTCTGCGTTTCAGATACGGCATACTGCTTTATTCCATGCTTTACCAGGAGCTCCGAAAGGGTATTCCGGATATCGGGAGGGCTTACCAGGTAGCGCCTGGGTATTTTTAAATCCCCGTCATATTGAAGCATGCCGGCATATATAACCTTTGGGTACCTGACCCTGTCAAACTTTTCAAAGTTTTCATTGTCAAAGGCCCTGCTTATTTCAAGAGCCCTGTCGCCCCTGAAGTTAAAGAGGATTACACTGTCATTATCCAGTATTTCACCGACGGGCTTGCCGTTTTCCGCTATTACAAATGGCGGGAGGTCCTGGTCGATTACGCCATACTCTTTCCTGTAGGTTTCTATGGCTGCCGCGGCACTTTCAAACTGCCTGCCGATACCTAAAACATGCGTATCCCATCCCATCTTAACCATGTTCCAGTTTGCCTCGTACCTGTCCATGGTGACTTTCATCCTTCCCCCGCCGGATGCTATCATTGCGTCAAATCCGTCGCAATTAAGCTCAGAAAGCAGCCTTTCAAGGTCGTCAACATACTTCAAGGCGGAAGTCGGCTCCACGTCACGGCCATCCAGGAGAATATGAATGCGTGCCCTTGATATTCCTTCCTCTTTTGCCCTCCTGAGCATTGCCTTGAGATGCCTGATATTCGAATGCACGTTGCCGTCGGACAAAAGCCCTATGAAGTGCAATGTTGACTTGTTCTTAATGCAATTTTCCGCGATGGTCCGCCATGTTTCAGATTGGTACATTTTCCCGCTATCTATGCATTCATTTACAAGCCTGGCTCCCTGGGCATATACCTGCCCGCAGCCAATGGCATTATGACCGACCTCGCTGTTTCCCATATCATCATCGCTGGGCAGCCCGACAGCCGTCCCGTGGGCTTTTATCCTAGTATTCGGGCAGCTTTGCATGAGACTGTCAAGCGTGGGTTTGTATGCAGTTTTTACCGCGTTTCCGTAATCACTGTCGTTTATTCCAATGCCATCCATAATGATAATTATTACAGGCCTGGTTCTCCCCATACGTAATTCCTCCATCTTCATATAACAAAAAGCTGTCTCATAGCTTTATATCCTTATAGCTTTTATCACTTTCCAGCTTAATAGTTTTTATAGTTTTCCCGCTTTTTAGCTTTCCCGGGTTGGACAAAACTAAATAAAACCAAATTATGACACCCACATATTATAACACCTTGGTCTTGATACCGTCAATAAAAATAAACTAATCAGGAAGCTAATCGGGGAGCTAATCAGGGAGAACTGGACAGGGAAATCCATGGGAACTCCCTGTCCATATTGCCGCCATTCCGGGCGAATTGGACTTATTGACGCAGTTGACCTATATACGCAGTTGATTCATAGACGCAGTTGATTCATAGATGCATTGAATTCATAATTACGTTAAATTCATGGATGCATTGGATTCATGGATGACCTGGATTTATAATTGAAGGAAACCAGCAAGCTTTCACTCAAAGCTTGATCTCATCCAGCATGAATTTCCTGCCCTCCTCTTCCTGGCTCCTTATGCCTCCTATAACCATCTTTATTAATTCCTGTGTCTCGGAAAAAGGATGAGGTTCCTCTCCTGTTCTCAACCAATGAACAAACTTGTCAAGCTGTTTTTTAAATGAATAGTACGAATCCTGCGTTCTAACCACTACGCTTGATGTACTCCCCACAAGAACCGTTATGCCGAATGCCCCATACATGCCGGCAGACAGCGGGATATTGACATCACAGCCGCTCTCATGGGTTATGTGTATAATATTTCTCTCATAAGTACCGGTGTTTTGTATGGATATAAAGCCAGGTCCAAGCAAGGGGTACACGGCTTCAAGGGCATGTATTCCATATGTTTCCCATTTCTTGCACATGGGCTGGCAGACGTACATAAGCTTTCCCAGTTCATAATGGTTCTTGTAATAAGGTTCCAGCTCCTTTGAATACCTCATTGAACTCGAGGATATAAAATGGTGCCCTTCATTATGCCATCTAGTAAATGTCCTCAGGTCTTCCTCGTTATCAGCCAGGGGCTTGTCGATAAATAGTGGGATATCCGCTTCGATAAACGGGCGGCACCGCTCAACATGCTCAAACCCTACATCCGTTGCCACGATAACGGCATCAACCTCCCCAATCAAATCCTGGGGCTTATCTACAATAACAGGAATGTTGGAGCAGCGCGCCACATCCTCGGCATCAGTCCTGTCATTACAATATACGTGCGTAATCCTGGCCCCCGGGATGCCAATCGTGCTTTTAGGCTGTTTATCAAGATATGCAGGAATAGCCGGGAAAGGGCAGTTTTTCATGTATTCCGGGTTATAGTCGTTAAACATCGCGCTCCATGAATACGGATGCCCGTTTCCTTCCGTCATACCTATAATACCAATCTTAAGCTCCTTATCTCCCAGGGGGAATTTTTTTTTCGTCATGTTATAGTCACCCTTTCTGCCAACCAATTTCCTCCCAGTGCTCAAATTCTAGTAGCCGATTTCCTCCCAGCATTCAAAGTCTGCCGCAATAGCTTCGCTCACGTAAACCGTTGTCGGCAGCAGCTGCAGTATTGACGATGGTACCGCTGGTGTCACCGGACCGTGCAGCACCAGGCGTGATATCATTCTCTGCCAGCTTGAAATCGTACCCATCGTGGTCAAGGAGTGCATTTCCATCCTGTTCCGGCTCCTTACGACATCAACAGGCCCTATGGTGGCAGCTTTTGGAGGAACATTGGCAATATCCCCGCTGCACCCGAACACGCCATGAAGACTATTCTGGGCTATTGTCAACGGGTGCAGGGTAACAATCCTGCTTCCCATTTTCATAAATTCCTCCACGCTGTTGCATGCGAATTCCGGTACATCCGGCTCAATAAAAGCAATATGGCCTGTCCAGCCAGGGCCGCTGTAACATATGTCCGCCCCGCCATCACCGCATTCAGTGATTAGGTCGCTGTAATAGTTTATGTTTTCATTCGTTGGCGCATGGCAGTTTTCCCTTTTCATCCTCAGCTCCGGGTCTATTTTGCCGTAGAAATACTTTAAGAACGAGTAGTTGAATCCTGCCTTGTAGGTTTCCGGTGCTATGTTGCCATCCTGGTCCGCCCATTCGTCCATGATGAATACATGGACATTACAGCAATTGATCCTGAAGCGGTTAATAAGCTCGGCAACAGTACCGTATGCTGCCGGAGCAGGGTTCGGTAAAATCATAACCAGCTTCTTGTCCTCGTCATCCGATTGCTTTATCCTTACAACCATATCCGTTATCCAAATGGAGGCTGTATCAGGCACTACCTTGATTTTGAAGTCAGGGTTGGAATGCTTTTCGATATCCTTTCTCTTTATATTCCTTACACGCTCCAGTACCTCCTTGTCCCTGAAAGGAATCCAGGGAGCCGGTTCAAAATTAAAAACCTTTTGCTTTTCATTAGTGCCGTTCATGATTTACCAATCCTCCTTTTTATATTTATTTCTTCCCGCTTGCCTTTGCACCGGGACAGGGAAACCATCCCCGTGTCCCTGTATTTCCCCCGCATGTTCCATCGTTTGGATAAAGAGGTGTCACCACCCCCGTCCCTGTGTCACGTGTCCCTATGTCATCGATATGTCACTACTACCCCCGTCCCCCTGTCATGTCACGGTGTTACATGCGGTGACATTAACCCTGTCCCTGTGTCACCCGGGCTATTTCGCCGTATACCCGCCGTCCACGGGGATATTCGTTCCTGTTATGTACAGGGATGCATCCGAGGCCAAAAATACAATTATACCCTTTAAGTCCTCGTCATTGGCCATTCTGCCCAAGAACGTCCTGGCGCTATATCTCTTGACAAATACCTCCGGCTGGTTGTTGAAAAATCCGCCAGGACTTACACAATTGCACCGCACGTTCCTGGGGCCGTAATAACTGGCTACAAACCTGGTGAAGTTTATCATTCCTCCCTTGTGGAAGAAATAATCCGGCACGAATGCATGGAAATCAAGTCCTTCATACAAAGTGCCGTCAGGTCCGACCATCCCCTGGATGGAACCGATATTAATGATTGAGCCTTTACCCGCTTTTGCCATGACATCCCCGAAGGCACGGGTTACCAGGTAAAGACCGGTGACATTTACCTTCATGCTTGCTTCAAAGGTTGAAACATCATCATCCCAGCCCTTCATCGTTCTTGCCACGGCGTTGTTTATAAGCACATCAACCTTGCCTTCACTGCCTAGTATCTCATCCCTTAAATTCAAAATGGATACCTCGTCGCCCTGGTCAAGGTACTTGCAGTTAAGGGTTAATCCCTCCTTCTCAAGCTCGGCTGCAAACTTTTTTAAGTTTTCAACATTCCTGGAAGCTGTGTAGGTTTTTGCCCCGGCCTCCAGCAGGGCCCTTGTAATTTGCCTTCCATACAAGCCTGCTCCTCCCGTAACCACGGCAACCTTTCCTTTTAGTGATAAACTTTCCATTACGTTCATTTTTCATCCCCTCTGTCATTACATTTTTATTATTTATTGCTTATTTTTTGTTTCTTTTCCTCAAAAATTGCCGTAATACCGGCAAAATACCCGGAAAGCCCCATCACATCGCTTCCCATGCTTATGAAACGGTAACCCATGTCAATTAGTTCATCGATATTGCCCGGATTCCCCACCGTGCCGGCGAACTTGCCAGCCTTTATGCATGCCCTGGCTATTCTTTTCAGTACCTCCTTGAGCTCAGGGACATCCGGTTGCCCCAGTTTGCCTATCCCATGGGTGAAGTCCCCGGGGCCGAAAAACAGCATATCAATGCCCTCAAGGGCTGCAATCTTTTCTATTTCCTCCACCGGCTCCGGGTCCTCTATTTGAACAACTACATACCTTTCACGATTTGCACAATGCACGTAATCAAGCATGTCGATATTACAGTAGGCGCCATCCGCATTGCCCCCGTCTATTGGACGCCTGCCGACAGGATGAAATTTTGTCATGCGCACAACCTGCTTTGCATCTTCAAGGCTCATAACATGTGGAACCATTATCCCGGTTGCATCGAGTTCCAGGGGCTTTATATAATCGCTGTACCCACCCCTTGAAATGCGCACCATGATATCCGTCCCGTACACTTTTGATGCAAGCACCTGCTTTTCAACGGCGGACCAATCGTTCCCCACATGCTCCATGTCTGTCCACAAGCAGTCAAAACCTGCCATGGCGGCTATTTCAAAAATTCTTGAATCGCAGGAATTCAATTTCACGCAACTTGCAAGACCACCGGAGCGAAGCTTTGCAAGTACCCTGCTTGGTCTCATTTTTATACCCTTTATCATTGTACTCCCCCTATTTCTTGTTTAACATTTCATGTTTCAACATTTTTCGTTTTTAGCAGTAAATAATATAAAGTTTTATAGTTGCATTTATATTCATTTGCATTTACTTTATTATGGCCCTTTTGCTATCGTTGCCCTGTTGACATCTTGCTATTTCATTATCCTTTCCTGCATACAAACATACTCTTCGAATTTTTGCCGGTATAAAGCCGTCAAATCCTTATCACACTCAAACACATCTTTTATCCTTATCTTTCCGAGTGCTTCTTCTGCATTTTTAAATACGCCGGCTCCCAGTCCTGCCAGAATGGCTGCGCCAACACACGCCGTTTCAGGCGTATATAACGTTGATACCCTTTTCCCGGTAACATTCGCCATAATCCTGCACCATAAATTACTGGAAGCCCCACCTCCAACAAGCCTTATTTCTCCCGCAGCTTTGCCTGCTTCTTCCATGACAAGGATGTTAGACTTCACTTGGTAGGCAACACCTTCAAGAACGCTCCTGGCAATCCCGGCAGCCCCGGTGGAAAGGTCTATCCCGTAAAAGCAGCCCTTCGGATTTTCATACCAGCCAGGGGAACCGGAGCTGCTTAAAAACGGGTAAAAGAATACGCTGCCCGGCATGCTGCCCGTTTCTTCCGCCATATTATCCAATTCCTTGTATGACTTATCCTTGAAAAAAGCATTTTTAAACCACTTAAGGCATATGCCTGAAGTGCCTATAACCCCTTCCATTACCCACTTGCCCTTGAAAAGGTATGAAAATGCCGGTATCCTCATGGCATTATCCACCGCAGGATAATCAAATATTTTCTCTATCGCGGTAGCCGTTCCAAGGGAAACGGTTAAAACATCTTCGCTTATTCCTGCCCCAAGTGATGCACATTTCTGGTCCTGCCCGCCTACTGACACAATTACGTCACCTGGTAATCCCATCTCCCCTGCAAGCCCTGGCAGGACGGTTCCAACCGGGGTTCCACTGTACTTGATGCAGGGCAGCTTTTCAACCTCTATCCCAAAGGTTTTTATGATTCCCGTCCACCATTCCTGCGCATTTATATCATAGGCAAGGGTACCTGATGCCATGGTGTGATCCGTTGCAAAAACACCGCAGAGCTTTGCAATAATAAAATCATGGGGCAGCAAGAATTTGTACGTACGATTGTATACGTCCGGTTCATTGTTTTTAATCCACATTATCTTTGGAAGCGTATATGTCTCGCTTATCCTCTTGCCCGTTTTTTTGTACGTATCAAGCATGTTAAATTTTTCAAGGATCAGCCTGGTCTCGTCAACAGCCCTGGTATCAAGCCAGCTTATTGCATGTCTAAGGGGCTTGCATTCCTTGTCCACGGGTACAATAGCTATTCCCTGCGAGCTTACGCTGATACCCCTAATCCTTGCAGGGTCTGCACCTGAATTCATTATGGATGCTTTAACAACATCCCTGGTAATCTCCCACCATTCATTTGCATCCTGCTCAATTTTGCTTGCGGAAAGGGTTATAAGGGGATACTCCTTGTATTCCTCTCCCAGTACTTCGAGATTTTCATCAAGAATAGCACTCCTTATTCCTGTTGTGCCCAGGTCAATCCCAACCAAAAAGTGATGCATACCTGGTCATCCTCCTGTTCCCGTACGCTTTTATCAAGCTTCTTTATCAAGCAACTCCAATGCTTTCTCTACAAAAACATACCCGGTTTCGGGCGCAAGCATTGATGTGTCTGTTTCATAGCCCCCGGTTTCGAGCGCATCCTTCGTATAAACATAGCCGGGCAGGCACCCGTTGGCAAGCTCAACAACAAACGTGTTTTTATACGGGGACCTTCTTTTTATGTCAAGGCCGAATTCTACAAATATTTCCCCAGGCAGGCATACTATCCGCACATCCCCTATTCCTATAACCTGTACCTCAGCGGGAACTTCATCATCTAGTATATCTATCTTTTCACCTTCCTTAAGCAACTTGGTATAACCTAGCATGTCCTCTGCTCCCAGTAATTTCAGGTATGCATTTTGAACATCGATATACGGGGCACCGCTTTTTTTCAAGTTTTCATGTCTTTCTTTTGCCTCGCAAACCGCCTCCCAGGCTTCCTCCAGCGTGGGAAAAGTCCTTAGCTTAATATCAATTTCAGTTGAATTAACAAAAATCTTTGAATTATCATGAAAACCTGTTGATTCTATAACCCTTTTTACTTCCTTGCCTATTTGCGTCCCGATTCTTTCCGCCTCTTCAAATGTTTGCGCGCTTCTAAAATACCTTGTGCTTTGGTTGCCTGATGTACCTTGCATAAAGAGCAAGTTCATGCCAGGCATTTCCCCGGCAAGGTATTCCCTTATATACGCAGGGTAATCCGCCGAAACAAGAGTGTTCTCCTCGTGTAGGACCGTCGGGTGAAGTGCATACACAACAAGGCATGCCCGGCATTTACCGTTTAAATCCTTGACTGCCAGTACACATACTTCAGGGTCGGCAGGCCCGTCAGGGTCCCTCCTGTTCCCTCCAACCCCCTGTTCCTTTCCACAATAACCTTTCTTTATCCCTATCATGGCATCAAAGCTATTGTTGCAAGAATCAACAATAATTGAGACAATCTTATCCTTTAACGTTGAAATATAATTGGCATCCGGTTTCAGCCGTTTCTCCAGCGCATCGATGTCAAGCCTCCCTGCAGCCCACGGGCCGGAGTGTGTATGGCTGCAGCTTATCATTATGTTGCCTTTTGGAATACCTGTTAGCGCGGATGCCCTATCCCTGATTTCCTTAACGTATTTCTTTGACAAGAAAAGTAAATCCAGGGAAACCAGCGCTATTTTCTCTTCTCCGTTGTCAAGATAGATGCATGCGGCATAAAGCGGATCATGAACCCCCGTGTTGTGCCTTGGATGGTGGGGATAACCGGCAAGTTCAATGCCTTGTTCCGGGGAAATATCCACAATTGCCGTCCCTGCTTTTATCCGCGTGTTTAAATGCCCTGCCATTTTTAAATCTTCCTCCGGTTCTTAACTGTTTTGGTTTTATATTTAGGTTTAGGTTTAAGCTTAAGTTTAAGTTTAGTTCATGTTCCCTGCAGCCTGTCCCCTGCAAGGC
>JAAZDH010000259.1 GCA_012512865.1 Clostridiaceae bacterium
GGATATTCCCATTGGATTAAAAATAAAGGCTATTAGAGAGGCAAGGGGATTAAGCCAGATTGAGGCAGTAGAAAGACTTACTGAAAAGGGTATTAACATGAGCAGG
The DNA here is from genome assembly GCA_012512865.1 of Clostridiaceae bacterium. Taxonomy (GTDB): domain Bacteria; phylum Bacillota; class Clostridia; order Acetivibrionales; family DUMC01; genus Ch48. Next base: position 107 of record JAAZDH010000259.1, read on the forward strand.
GAAACATTGAGCAAAATAGAAAACGGCAACAGGACTGTATCGGCTGTTGAGTTAAATGCCATATGCAAAGTTCTGAATATAGATATAAACATTCTTTTTGAAGATGAAGAAGACGACGATTTAGTTACACTATTCAGGAAGAAAAATTTTTCAGAAAAAACCGTTGAAGAAGTGGAGAAACTCCAGGATATGATAAAGATGTTCATTTACCAAAAGAAAATATATAATGGAGAGTTTAAACCACAAAAGAGAAAGCCACTGTGGGAGGAGTGTTAAGATTGCAAAAGAATAATTTGAATCTCTCAGAAGAATCTTTCAGAATGCAAATTAAAGATTTGGCAGAAGATGTAAGAATAAAATTCGCAAGAAAAGGGCTTTCAGATATATTTGACATACTTTCAGATATTGCTTTTTTAATAAGAAAGCCATTGGATACAGATGAATTATCAGGATTTAGTACCTATTTTGAGGGACAGTTTATTGTCTATTTAAACAGCAATTTTACTTTGGGACATGAACGCTATACTGGTGCCCATGAACTTTATCATCTTATTTATAATATTGATATCCTGAAAAAAGAAAAAATCCTTATAGATGACGAAAGGCATAAAGAGGAAGATACAAAAGCTGATATATTTGTCTCTGAATTCCTAATGCCCGAGGATTATGTAAAAGAAGTGTTTTACAAGATTGTTAATGCAGATAAAGATAGTGTATTACCAAGGCATATTATTAGAATGCATAATTATTTTAAAGTAAGTTATAAAACGATGCTAAAAAGGCTTATCCAGCTTAATCTATGCTCTTTCGACAAATATGAAGAACTTGCAGATATTTGTTCAATGGAAAAAGCAGAAATGCTCCAAGCTTTAACAAAAAGGGAAGGCTACGACTTGGATTTGATAGTCCCGTCAAGGGTAACATATGTACCAAAAGAATATATCGAGTTTATAAAAACCAACTACGAAAGAGGGAATACCTCATATAAGAACATGAAAAACAGCCTTCAGTTTATCGGACTGGCTCCCGAACAATTCGGATATGAGTATCCCCCGGAAGAGGATTATTAATATGAGGTACACGGGAGCCATATCCGATGCCGATATCTTGATTAATTTAGCAAGTATTAACAAGTTGGATATTTTAGAACTAATATTTAAGGAGATCATTATCCCTCAATATATATATGATTTTGAAATAAAGAAAAATGCAGGAAGGTATTATGCCTTAATTAACGAAGTCCTTTATAAAAACGGGAGTATATTTAAAATTTTAGATAGGAAGAATGATGCATGTCTAAACATACTTGCAAGAGAAATCATCGAAGACAAGAAAAAAGTAATAGGGCCGGGAGAAAGCGAATGTGCAGGTTATGCACATGCGTTGAGAATTCCAATAATAATATCAGATAACTATACTGAATTTAAATGGCTGGATGAGTTCATTACCCTGACGCATAAAGATATTTTGGCTTTAGGCGTATATTTTGGAGATATTACAAAACACGAAGCAGAAGATATTTTTAATAATATTAATTGTAAACTGATATATCCGACAAAGGATTCATTTGATGAGCAATACGAGAAATCTATGAAAAGGTTTGAGAAAAAGGGTTGGAAAGAATATTTAGGAATATGAAGGAAGGCATATTCTCTTTTGCATGCCTGCTTTTTTAGGTATGGTTTGCAGGCAGGGGATACTACAAGTTTCTTCTCACTGTGCAAAACTAATCTAAAAGTTAAATTTTGTTTAAATTGCATTATTCAACATTTTTTGATAGTATTATTTCAGGATAATATAACAAAATATAGTTTATATTTATTGAAATACAGCATATTGCCATGCTTGCAGAAGAAAAATTGTTGAGGGGCATTGCAATGGTTAATGAAATAATTCCAGGTAAAGTAGTTTCAATTAGAAACCGCATATGGCGGGTGGATGATGTTGATGGTAATGTCCTTACAGCTACAAGTCTTGACGGCAACAGAATCAGTAGAAAAAGATTCTATATTCCATATGAAGAAATTAGGGAGATTCAACCTGAAGTGCCTGGTATTGAGGATATAGGTTCATATAGCGATAACCGGTTGCTCATTGAAGCTAACAAACTTATTCTAATGCATAGCACTGCACCATTTTTATCATTGCAAAGGACAAGAATTGTACCGAATCAATACCAATTGGTGCCTTTAATTATGGCCCTGGATATGGAACCGGTTAGATTATTGATTGCTGACGACGTTGGACTTGGTAAAACTATAGAAGCCGGCTTGATTTGTAGTGAACTACTGGTACGTCAAAAAATAAAAAACATATTGGTTGTATGTCCTGCAAGCTTGAGAGAACAATGGCAGGATACGCTGTTATACTTTTTTCATATTGACGCACAAATAATATCAACCCGTCACAGAAAAAATTTGGAGCAAAAAATGCCGCCTGGTGCAAGTCCATGGAGTTTTTATAACTATCTTATTGTATCCATGGATTACGCGAAAAGACCTGAAATAAAAAGCGAGATACTATCAAATAAGTGGGATATGGTGATAATTGACGAGGCTCACCTAGCGGCCAGACCTCATGACATAGCTAACAGCTTTAGCAAAACGACCGACAGATATTTATTTGCAAAATCCATTTGTAAAGCGGCAAAACACCTTATATTAATGACAGCAACTCCTCATAATGGTTATACGGACAGTTATGCTAGTCTTTTCGAATTACTTGATATAGGAGCGGTTGCAGTAAAAAGAAATAGGATTGAGATTAACAGGGATATAGCGAAAAAACATGTATGCCAGAGAAGGAGAAAGGATGTGGAGGAATGGTTCAAGCAAGGTAAAGCCCAAAATATTAATCCTTTCCCTGAGCGTGTCCAGGAGGAAGTTGTTATACAAAGGCAGAAAGACGGGATAGAAGAAATGGTATTTAACTTAATTGATGATTTCGGTAAAAAAATGGGCGAAATTTATGGAAGCAGCAAAGCATTGGCAATATCGTATTGGACTTTAACTCACTTGTATAGGAGGGCCTTGAGCTCACCTGCAGCATTAAGGATTTCACTTATTAATAGGATAAATGCAATAGACCATATATTAAAGAATAGTCAAATTACTGATTTTGATGAAGATAATTATGACACTTATAACGACATAGAAATAATGGAAAGGGAGAGTGCTACAAAAGACCATGTATTCGATATTGAAATTGGGGACTTAAATGATGACAAAGAAACTTCGGATTTAACCGATAGATTTCTGTGGGGCACTCCCAGTCAATTGCTTACGGAAAGAAGTTGGTTAGAAAGAATTCTGCAGCAGGCCGAGTTGATAACACCTTCAAAGGACAGTAAACTACAAAAACTTTACAGAGAAGTAGATGAAATCTTAAAAGACGGTACCCATATTATAATATTTACTAAATATGTTAATACCTTGGAATATCTTCGCAATCAGCTGGAGAGCAAGTACAAAAAAGCTGGGGTCAAGGTGATTACTATTGCTGGGGGCATGAACGAGGCCATTCGTCTAGATAAATATGCCCTGTTCCGCAGGACTTCAAGGTCTATATTGATAGCTACAGATTGCCTATCGGAAGGTATTAACCTGCAACATACATGTAATCATCTGATTCATTATGAACTGCCTTGGAACCCAAACAGGCTTGAACAGAGGAATGGAAGAATTGACAGGTATGGGCAACCAAAAGAAAAAGTATTTATCAAAACATTTGTTGTTGATAGAAGCCTCGATTCAAAAATATTACATCTTTTAATTGAGAAAGCAGAAAATATCAGGAAGGAATATGGATTCATGCCAATGTACTTCTCTGAGAGCAATACTATTTTTGAAATAATAAGAGCAGAGGAAGTAGATTATTATCAACTTACAATATGGGATGTGATCAGGCAAACAGGGGAACCTACACTTGATTTTGATCCATTCAGCAAGGAGATCATTAACAAGGTAAAGGAAGAAAGCTTTTACGGCCACCAGGATGTTAGTTTTGATACTATCGAAAAAAAGCTACAAGAAACAGTAAGCAAAATTGGCTCCAAGGAAGCTTTAAGCAGGTTCTGCATGAATGCCCTTAATAAGTTCAATTGCCATATTAGGCAAGTGGATCATGATAATAGCATTTTTGAGATAGACATAACAGATGATGATCTAAAATATCCTAATATGAATAACAGGGTTAGCTTTAACCCTGAGATAGGATATAAGGATCAGTCTGTTGACGTGATTGACCTTGGACACCCAATAATAAAACGGATTATTGAGAAAATTAGTTATTTGAAAAGCAGGAGAATTGCCAAGTTTGGAAGAATTAGCGGTATATATACGAGAAAATGCGAAAATGTCACTGCTTTATATAATGTCCTTGTCAGGTACGTGGTAAATTCTGACATTACTTCTGTATTAGAAGAAATTCTCCATATCCCGATTGATGTATACAATGAAAAGCTAATGCCATTATCTTTTGGAGAGGAAATTTTCAATGCAACTCCTGAAGATATTAATGTTTCTTATGAACAAGTGAAAGAAACAGCGATTGATATTAATAACCAGCCAGGCATTAATAACCTTATTGAAATAGCAATTACAGACAGGCTTGATGCGTTAAGAATGGAAAGAGTCAGGATGAGAAAGGAGATTTCCAATAGCTATCTTGATGAAGAAATCAAATTAGCATCCAGAGATATACTAACAATAATAATTTATTATCCTGTTTGAGGGGTGTTCTAATGGAGAGCAGTTATATAAAGACATCAGGCGGAATAATTACCAGCAGTTTTATCAACGAAATATTTAACGATGAAAATAATAGCGAATACTTGCTGCCGGAGACCTATAAAATCCATGAAAATGAAAGAATAGACCGTACAATCTTGGAGAACAACATGCTCACGGCGTATGAACTACTGTGCTCTTCTTGGGATGGTATTGCTAATGAAATTATTAGGGGAGTCAATATAATAAGACTTAGAAGCAAATGGATTTATCCTTTATTACAACTTCTTGATTATGATCAAATAATGCTGAAAGGTCCTGTAGTTGTAGGTGAAGACTTGGTATTTTACGTCTCGCATAAGGGTTGGGGAGGAGAAGGTGCTCCTTATATACATATAGTTAATGCCGACCAAGAATTGGACAAGGCAGATCGCAGGCAGCGTTACGTCAATAAAAGCCCTCATGATTACATGCAGTTGTTCCTCAATACATCAAGCGAGAAGTGGGGAATAGTTACTAATGGTGTGAAGCTGAGAATTCTGAGGAAGCATCATTTTGTCCACACTAAAGGGTACATAGAGTTTGATATCGGAGCAATTTTTAATTCAAGGGACTTTAGAGAGTTTAAAGTTATGTACAAGCTCTTGCATCGCTCTCGTTTTATGAAAGACAATGAGGGATACTGTCCTCTTGAAAGGATTTATGAGTATTGTTTGGCAAGCGGAACCAGGATTGGATTTGGATTGCAGAAAAATGTTAAGGAAGCAATAGAAGTACTTGGGAACGGTTTTTTGCAAGGAGAGATAATAACAAAACTTCAAAACAGTGAAGAGCTTTGCGGCAAATTTTACAGGGAGCTTTTAATTGTTGTATATAGGATACTGTTTCTACTTTTTGCGGAACAGCGAGGGCTAATGCCAGGCAGGACCTCGCTTTACATTGACGAGTATTCAATAACGGCATTAAAAAAAATTGTCGAACGCGGCATCCCTGAAAGAGATGATGATACTGATGTATGGGAAGGCCTTAAAGTAACATTTAGAATGATATCCGAAGGAGCAGAAGAACTTGATCTTTATCCATATAACGGAATGTTATTTGATATAAATACGACAAGCTTGTTAAATACCCTTGCATGTCGGAACAAGGAGATACTAACGGCGATAAAGCACCTTATAATGTTTGAAGAAGAGGGTATGTTAAAATGGATTAACTATGTTGATATAGGTGTTGAAGAACTGGGGAGCGTATATGAAAGCCTTCTGGAGTTTAGCCCCAGGGTTGCAAAAAACCCTGAAAGATTCGAGACTGAAATATTTGGAAGTACTGAAGAAATAGTTATACCTGCGAACACGTTTTTCCTTGATCCAAGAGGGTCAGCGAGAAAACAAACAGGCAGCTATTATACGAGAAGAGAACTTGTACAAGAGCTTATAAATTCAGCCCTTATACCAGTAACACAGGAAAAACTATCCCGTGCAAAAACAAAGGAAGATAAGGAGAGGGCATTACTTTCTATAAAGGTATGTGATCCTGCATCAGGCTCCGGTCATTTCTTAATAGCGGCCAATGATTATCTTGGGGCGGAACTTGCAAAGCTGCGTTGTGGCAATGATTACCCGAGCGAACAAGATATAAGAATAGCAAAGCGTGATGTACTAATTAACTGTATTTACGGGGTTGATATAAACCCGTTGGCAGTCGAATTGACCAAGGTGGCTCTATGGATAAATGCTTGTGTCAAGGGGTATCCGTTGAACTTTCTTGATCACCACATAAAATGCGGCAATTCACTGGTCGGGGCTTCTCCGGAGTTGATAGAAGAGGGTATCCTTACAGAGGCATTTGAACAAATCGAGGACGATGATAGGGTTATTGTAAACCTGGTAAGGAAAAAAAACAGGAGAGAACGCGAGGAGCTTGCCGGACAAAGGTATATTGAAGAATTTATAAGAGAAGATAGCAATACGTACTTGGTTTTATTTGATTCACAGGAGAACACTCCCGAAGAAGTCCATTTCAAGATGGAGAGTTATAACAGGTGGAGGAACTCTGAGTGGTTCAAAAAGGAAAAACTGCTTCATGACATGTGGACAGCTTCTTTTTATGCTGAACTAAATGAAGAAAACAAAGACATCATACCTACGTACAAGACACTTGAGCTTGCTAAGCAAGACATAAGGTATATTAGTAAAAAAACAATAGAACTGGTAGAGAGGCTTGCAGTAGACTTCAAATTTTTCCACTGGCAGATTGAGTTTCCCGAGGTATTCAATAGGGTGGAGAAAGGTTTTGACTGTATACTGGGCAATCCGCCGTGGGAAGCTGTAGTACTTAAAGAAAAAGAATATTTTATTTTTCGCGATCCTGAAATTTTCAATGCCCGAACAAAAGCAATTAGAGACAGGATGATAAGGAACTTAAAATACACGAACAAGGAACTATATGATTCCTTTCACAAGGCGAGACGGGATGTAAAATGCACTTCTTATTTTATTAGAAATTCAGGAAAGTATAGGCTCTCAGCAGTGGGAACTATTAATACATATGCAATTTTTACTGATTTAGCTGCACAACTTGTTGCAAGAAAAGGCAGGGCAGGGATAATAATTCAAACAGGTATAGCTACCAATGAGGGGACAAAAGACCTTTTTGGATATTTAGTTGATAGCAAAAGGCTTATAAGCTTGCTGGATTTTGAGAACAGTGAAAGACTTTTTCCGATACATAGGAGTTTTAGATTTTGCCTTTTTACTTTAGGTGGTATTAATATAAATTTTAAAACAGCTAAACTTTTATGCTATACGACAAACCTGAAGCATTTACAAGAGGATGAACGTTATTTCACCATGTCGCCCGAGGAATTCAAGCTGGTAAATCCAGAGTCAAAAACAATGCCGAGCTGCAGAAATGAAACGGATAAGGAAATCTTGGTTAAAGTTTATCGCAACTCTAAGACTCTCAGGCAGGCATATGACAATATAGCTATTAGGAATATGTTTCATATGTCCAGTGATTCTCAGTTGTTTAAGACTGAAATTCAATTGCTAACTGAGGGCTATAAACCTGATGAGAATTGGATATACAGCAAGGGTGAAGAAAAGTATATGCCATTATATGAAGGAAAGCTATTTCACCAGTATAGGTTTAATTATGCTACATTCGAAGGAATAGATGAAAGCCAGCTTAACGGACAAAATACAAATCTTATTAATGGGACCGAAACAGTAAAGCCTCGTTTCTGGGTGAAAGATAAGGTATTTGAACACTGGTGTAATGATAACAATTATGAATATAAATGGATGTTTGGGTTAAGAGGGATATGCAGAGCAACAGATGAACGAACGAGCATTTGTTCAATGCTTCCATTAATGCCTGGTGGAAACTCCATAGCTTATCTAACAGGAATAAGTGTAGAAGAAACTATATGTTTAGTGTTTTCATTAAATAGTTTTATTTGTGATTTTGTTTCACGACAGAAAGTCGGAGGTATAAATTTCAACTTCTGGATTGCATATCAACAACCGGTAATACCATTTGAAAAATTGAAACTTTCAGATTATTATGCGAATGTAAAAGAAAATGTTCTTAAACTTACCTATTATCATGAACTTCTAAGGCCTTTCGCCGAGGATTTAGGTTATTACGGAGATCCATTCCCGTATAACGAGGAGGAACGTTTCCAGATGCAGTGCGAACTGGATGCTATTGCGGCAAAGCTTTACAGGATAAATCATGAAGAACTTGATTACATACTTGACACTTTTCCCATTGTAAAGAGGAAGGATGAAGACAGGTATGGCTTTTTTAGGACAAAAAAAGTTATACTCGAATATTTTGAAAAATTATGAACAGGGGGAGTCGGCATGAATTCGTTCAATGTAATCAGCGCCGTGAGACAGGCCTATATTAACTATGTAAGGAGTTACCAAACATTTAAGGACAAAAATATAGAGGATTGGGTTAATAAAAATATAAGTGAGGGAGGACTCCTGTGGAAAAGTCCGTACATCTCGCTTTTAAGACGATTTAAGCCTGGAGAGCCTTTTGACAGTGAAAGAATGACGGCAATTTTATACAAGGATACGAAAAAAGTATTTACGGTGGAAGCTGGAAACAGGTATGCCCAGCCGATTCTTCCCCACAAGCACCAGACTGATGCAATAGTTAATATAATAGAAAAGAACAAGAACACTGTAATTGCTACTGGCACTGGATCTGGCAAAAGCTTTTGCTTTGGCATACCAATTGTAAGCAGATGCCTTGGAATGAGGGAAAAAGGCATAGATGGAATAAAGGCTTTGATTATATATCCCATGAATGCGCTTGCCAATTCCCAATACGAGGATTTTGCACTAAGGCTTAAAGATTCAGGATTAAGTATTGCGTTGTATACTGGTGATACTAAAAACGACAAGGATGAAGCATTGCGAGATTTTGAAGAATTAACCGGGAGAAAGGAGCCTTACAACTCTGAACTTATAAGTAGGTATGAGATAAGGAATAAGAGACCGGACATACTGATGACAAACTACCAGATGCTGGAACTATTGCTTACAAGATTTGAAGATAAGGAACTATTCCCGGAAAAGGACGGAGGGGTATTACAGTTTCTCGTACTGGATGAAGTGCATACGTATACCGGAAAAAGAGGTGCTGATGTGGCGTGTCTTATAAGAAGGTTAAAACAGCATACACAAACCATGGGGAAAATAAGATGCATAGCTACATCGGCAACTGTGCAAAGCGGGGATGAAGAGGAAGCCAAGGCTATAATAGCAGATTTTGCATCGCGGCTGTTCGGAGAATATTTTGATAAGGATTCGGTAATCGGGGAAGATTATGTTGAAATAAAGAAGTTTGACGAAAGCGAACTGTTTCCGTTGCCAGAGAACGCCGATGTTCCTAGTGACCTGATATACAACTTTGATGGTTCTTTAGAATACATTATTTTGTTGTCTGAAGCCCTTCTGGGAAGGAAGCTTGATGATGGTGAGAAAAATATTGAAAAATTAAGCACCCTTTTTATGAAAAATAAGCTTATGTATTTTATTGAGGATAACCTATCAAAAAAGCCCATGCAAATTGAGGAGATAGCCAGTTTATTCCTGCAAAAAGAGGGTATGAACATGGATAACGATACAGCGTACAGACTTGTATACGGAGCAATACTATTAGGGATGCACTTAATGGAAAAGCAAGGGGATGTTGAAATCAGACGATTTATTCCAAAAGTACACAACTTTGTTACACAAGGGAGGTCATTGCTAGGTTGTATCACAAATGGTGATATACACCTAAATAAAAGCGGTGATACAGTTTGCCCCGAGTGTGTGAAAAGCGGGCTTGAGAATATACAGATGTTTCCGCTATTTTTTTGCAGGGCATGCGGACAGATGTTTTATGGCATCTCATATGACGCCTATTCCGGCCGTGTAGTTCCAAGGGAGAAAGATGATGGAGACTGGGATGGCGATGCAGGTTACCTGGTAAAAGAGCATGTCGATATAAATCTTATAGAATTTCCGGTTAACTGGCTAAAAGCAAATGGTGAATTGAAAAATGATAAAAAAGTGCATATGCCATTACATAAGTATTATGATTACAAAAATGCTATACTTTATGATTATGAGGCTAATAAGGATTGTATTCCTGTTACGATAATTAACTTTCCTTTCATGATATGTCCATCATGCAGTACTTATTATACTTACAGTAGCAATGAATTCTCCAAGCTATTCAACTTTAGCTCTGCTGGGCGTTCTACAAGCACTGATATTATAATATCCGAAATAATAAACAATTTGCCTGAAGAGGAGAGGAAAGTAATATCATTTTCTGACAACAGGCAGGATACTGCATTGCAGGCAGGGCATATAAACAACCTTTATCATAGGATACTTTTCAGGCAGGTTTTATATAACGCGCTTATTGAGGAAGGGTATGCTGAAGGCGAATATGATGAAGATGGATTTCCAAGGGATTTACCGCTAAATAGCATTGGAAGAGTTGTATTTGAAGCATATTCCAAGTATGATATTATGCCGAATTATTCGAGGAACGTGGGGTCAAGATTTGGAAGAGCATCAAGTACTGACGAGGAGAAATATAAAAGGTATTTAACTTTCATGCTTATCCAGGATTTAAGAGGATCAAGAATTAAGAACCAGCAAAATCTTCTCGATGTAGGATTGCTAAAAATAAATTATGACGGGCTTGACCAACTTGCAGATGATGAAAAATATATGAGAACAAAAATGGAATTCTTGTATAAATACGAGCCCCAATTAAGATACGACTATATGAGGGGAATCCTGGATGAAATGGTTAGGTTCGGAGCTTTAAACCATGATGATATCCTTAGGTACTCTGAGTTCAAGCGAGAAGTGATTGAGCAGATAAATGAGGATGCAAGGTTTAATCTAGGTGATTGGGAGGGAATGCCTGCAGGGTACACAGAGGAAAGAAATGTAAGTTACATAAGAAGTAAAAAACTATATACCCAAAGGTCATTTATCAACTGGACAAGGAAAGCATTAGGAGTTGAGGATAGAATCGAAGCAGAGAAAATACTTAGAGAAACAATTGATTTACTATTGTCCCACGAGGTAGGTTTACTCAAAAAAGAGAATCCGAATAAATTTGCCAGGGACATTGTTATGCTGAACGTTGACAAGGTAAGACTTCAGGTTAAAAAATCACCTGTGTCGAGAGCCTGTCCTAAGTGCGGCAAAGTTTTCAATTTCAAGGTATTAAGTGAATGTACATCGGCCACATGCGGAAGGCTTGAAGATATTGATTATAGCAGCAACTATTTTTTCTTGAAATACAGTGAGAAACCAAACAACAAGGCAAGACTTCTGGCTGCTGAGCATAGTGGTCAGATAAGCGGTGATGACAGGAAAGTGCTAGAACATAAATTCAGGGACCTGAAAGAATTAAACGTTTTAATATGTACGCCAACAATGGAACTGGGGATAGATATCGGCAGTTTATCTGCGATATACATGCGAAATGTTCCGCCTAACCCTTCGAATTACGCCCAGAGAGCAGGGCGCGCCGGCAGGAAATCCCAACCTGCTATTATTATAACATTTTGCGGGGTGGGCAGCTCAAGAGGCCCGCATGACCAGTATTTTTACAGGTTTCCTGAGAAGATTATTTCAGGGAAAATAAGTGTTCCAAGATTCATGCTGGATAACAAATCCCTGATGAGAACGCATATACACTCATTAATATTGGAAGTTACTGACTTCAGGCTTCCTTCTAAGCCTAAGGAAATAATGGAAGTGCAGGATTATAGAGATATGCCATTGATAAGTTCTCTTAGAAATCAAATCATAGAAAAAATATCGAACACTTCAAATATTCCATTCATAATGAACTGTGTAAAACAAGCTTTTGGTGCCGAGATGGATTTATTTGATTGGTTCAATGATGAATTTGTCAAAAATGTCATACTGAACTTTGAAAGCGAATTTGATGCCGCTTTTGACAGGTTCAGGAATGAATATAGGAACTTGAACCTGGAAATGGAAGAGATAAACAGAAAACTGCAGTTTGAACGGGCAGACAGGGATTTACACTACAGGCAGATAGTCATATCAAAAAAACTTGAGAGCATGAGAGAAGGAGCGGGTGATTTTTATACTTACAGGTACCTGGGAGCTGAAGGCTTCCTGCCAAACTATGCTTTTCCTAGAAGCAATACTAATCTATCTTTTTATGAGATTGAGGATGACATTACAAGAGGTAAGACCATAGCTCTTAATGAATTTGCACCTGGAAACTCGGTATATTACAAAGGGTACAGGTATTCAGTTATGTATGCGAAACCGAAGACATCAGGAGGAATGCCAGATTTTAAGAAGGCTTTAGTTTGTCCTAACTGCGCTGAAATTTATTTATATGAATACGGGGACAGGGAAGATATGACAGTATGCAACAATTGCGGATACTCACTTGAAGGCATCAGGCCATCTGAACATGCACTGGAGCTTCCAGATATGATTGGACGAAGGAAAGGAAACATAACATCAGATGAAGAGGAACGTATGAGACTTGGATATGACATACAGCAACACTATAAAAAAGGTCGTTCAATGAATTCATATATAGTTGTTGGCGATGATGGAAAAAAACTCTTTGAAATGACATATGAACATAATGGGCAGATTGTTACAGTAAACAGAGGGCCCCGGGCAAGAACGGAAGAGGGGGATTATTCCGGCAGGGGGTTTGTGTTATGCACTAAATGTAATAAATGGTTGTTAAGCGATGAAGCAATTATGAATCATGCTGATCCTGAGAAAAGAGATTATTGTATCAAAAAAGCTGAAAAAAACGATATAATAACATTGATCGAGTTGTTTACGACCAGCAATAATGATGTATTAACTTTAAAGTATGTTGAAGAAGATAGGGAAACTAACGAATATTTTTACAAAACCCTTTTATATGCACTTGTACAAGGAGTGCAAGTAACATTTAATGTTGATGAGAGTGAAATAGGTGCCTTTCTTTTAAAAGATTACCGGAATCGTAATGAATATATAATAGTAATATACGAGTTGGCACCAGGCGGGGAAGGAATTGTTCAATCAATGACAGAACCGAGACAGTTTAAACTGGTATCTGAGAAAACACTTGAAATCCTTCACTATGGTGAGAAAAACGGTTGTGAAAAGGCATGTTACGAATGCTTATGCAATTACTATAACCAGCATGACCATGCAAAACTTGACAGGAAGCTGGTGATACCCCTATTGGAGAAGATGAAAAACGTAAGTATCATAGGTTGCGATGCAGTTGAAAAATACGGTGAACTTTATCGTAAATGTGAAAGTCAACTGGAGAAAAAATTTCTTGAGTTTATGAAAGAAATAAGTGGAAAGTTACCGGACGAGGCTCAGAAAACAATATACATTGATGATGTTCCAATTGCGGAAGCTGACTTTTATTATGAACCAAAAATTGTTGTCTTCATTGATGGGAAATTTGTTCATGGGCAGGAACATGTCAGTATAGCTGATGAGGAAAAGAGAAGAAAATTAAAAGCAAAGGGTTATAGGGTAATTGTTATAAATGAAGCTACCTTTGAAGAAGATATAAAGAGATTGTTAAACATTATTGGATAGAATTTCTTGAAATTCATTTTATTAAATATAATTAGAAATAAGTGTATAATATTAGCAAAGATATCTTTTTAAGCAAAATTAAACATAGTTTAAAAATGTATATAAAATAGATTCTGATTATTTGGGTGGTAAAATGGCTGAGGTACTAACTGAAGATATTGCATGTGAAGAGTTGCAAAAAATATTTGATAGAAATAGTGCCCCTCTCATTATATTTGGAACCGGTACTTCATGTGCTGTTGATGAAACATTTGGAATGCAAGCGTTGAGATGCCACCTTGAAAATAAAATTGGCATGTACAAACTTGATAGTGTTCAAAAGCAACAATGGACGAGAGTAATAGAAGACCTGAATAATGGCACAGATTTTGAAAAAGCCATGAACAATGTTGTAGAAGAAAGATTATGCAAAATAGTCATTAGAGAAACAGCATCCCTATTAATAAATAAAGAAAAAGATATTGCCTTCAAATTATTGACAGGCAGGATAAAATGGCCTGCAATAGGTTTTTTTAAATACCTGCTAAGCAAGAGAATAAATGATGCGTTGCATGTTGTAACAACAAATTATGACTGCCTTGCTGAATACGCTTTTACGTTTGCAGATATTCCATACATAACCGGGTATTCTTATGGTATTTGCGGTAAACTTGATTGGAATCGAGCTTATGAGAGCATGGCAAGTTATGAGAAATTATCATCTGGCAAGAAAACATATAAAAGAAGACTTCATTCAAGACATATTTGCCTATATAAAATTCATGGTTCACTGAACAGTTTTAAAACAGAAAATGACATTATTGAAATCAATTCACTGATGTACATGAACGAATTACCAAAAGAGGTTGAGCGATTCATGGTTACGCCAGGAACAGCTAAATATGAAAAATTATTGACTGGTAAATCCGCTTTATTGGAAAGGTTTTCAAATCAAAGGGATAGGCACAGTTTTTTCTTGTTTATCGGATTTGGGTTAAATGATAGTCATATTATGAATAGTGATATGAAGAGTAAATTAATGGTAAAAGGATGCCCCGCTGTAATACTGACAAAATGCATCAACCATAATATAAAAGAATATATGGAATCATGTGAAAACTTATGGACAGTGTATAGCGCGGATAATGGAAGCGGAACGAATATTTATAACTGTAAATATGATAATATCTTACGATTAGAATGTAATTATTGGGAAGCGGATAAATTTTGTAAAAAATTTCTAGGAGGATAAGCGTATGGCCCTATTTAATTTTGAAAAAGATAGTTATCTTGGAAGAGTACGTGAGGTTGATACAAGGAAAGTTACACTTGAAGTAGAAAATGACGAAGATTTACAGAAAGCGCAGGTAGGACAGCTTGCAGCTCTTCAATGCCCATCGGGAGTTTATGCGTGGCTTATTGGGATTATTGATAAAGTAATGCGTTCAATTGCAATAAGTAAAGAAAATCCTTTTAAAGACGTTGAGTATATAGAAAACGAACAATTGCTCGACACCAGAGAAGAAACAACTATTAATACAGTTAGGCTAACATTAGTTGGAACCGTCAAGTATAGCTCCAAATATGAAAAATATATATTTTCAAGGGCTTTACATAGGGTTCCTTGTATAAATGTGGAATGTTTTGTGCTTCTTCATAATAATTTGCAATTATTTATGAGTTTAATTTCTGAAGCTGCAAAAGGTGAGCATGCCTTAGAGCTTGGTAAATATGCACTTGATTCAAATGCAATTGCATATCTTGATGGAAACAAGTTCTTTCAAAGACATGCAGCCTTGCTTGGCAGTACCGGCTCAGGTAAATCATGGACAGTTGCGACAATACTTGAGAATGCATCTAAGTTGCCGTCGGCTAACCTGGTTGTTTTTGATCTTCATGGGGAATATAACAAATTGAGTTATGCAAGACATTTAAGAGTTCCGGGTCCGGAGGATTTGGGGAAGACACAAGAGGGATTGATATATTTGCCTTATTGGCTTCTGAATGCGGAAGAACTACAAGCCATATTTATAGATCGTTCCGAATTTAGCGCTCATAACCAGGTGATGGTTTTTCAAGATGCCGTTATTGATGATAAGAAGAGGTTTCTTATAGAACAAGGAAAAGAAGACATTTTAAAAGCCTTTACGCTTGACAGCCCGATACCTTTTTCAATTGACAATGTTATATTACATATAAAAAACTTAAACGAAGAGATGGTACAAGGTCCAAAGGGACCAAAACAAGGACAGTTTTTTGGTATGTTTAGCAGACTAATTACTCGTATAAGAAGCAAACTAAGTGATAAAAGATATGGATTTTTATTCCAAGCGCCAGAAAGTGAACATGAATATGGAACAATGGCGAAAATTGCTGAAAAATTAATGGATTATTCAAAAGGGAAATCAAAAGTTAAAATTATTGATTTTTCTGAAGTGCCCTCAGATATTTTACCTGTTATTATTGGACTTGTTGCACGGATAATTTTCCAGGTGCAGTTTTGGACAAACGATGATAAAAGGAAACCTATTGCTTTAATATGTGACGAAGCTCATCTTTATATGCCTAAAAAGGATGAGAGTAACCCAATCGAGAAACGAGCTATTGAAGCCTTTGAAAAAATCGCAAAAGAGGGAAGAAAATATGGTGTTGCCTTAGTTATCATTTCACAAAGACCAGCTGATGTGAGCCCCACTATTTTAAGCCAGTGCAATAATGTTGTTTCGCTCAGACTTACAAATGGCGACGATCAAAACACTGTAAAAAAGCTTATGCCTGAAAGTCTAAGCAGTATACTAGATATTCTTCCTGTTTTGGATGTTGGTGAAGCTTTAGTTGTAGGAGACTCTATACTACTGCCAAGCAGGATTATTATTAGTCCCCCGGAAGAAAAGCCTCGCAGCGCAACTATTGATTTTTGGGACGAGTGGTCTAAGGCTACGGGCAAACCAGATTTTGAAATGGCTGTAGAAAATATGAGAAAGCAGGGACGAAGTGGATAATAAACAAGGAATAATAGAAGGAGGTCCAAGTTTGCTGAAAATCAGATACCTTGTATCCGGGGGAATAATCACAAACTATAAATGCTCGTCTAAGTGCAAGCATTGTTCCTATTCCAGTTCCCCAAAGTGGCCTGACGATTACATGACGCCATCCATGGCAGATGAGGTATTTTCCATGCTGAAGAGCTTGGGTTGCTATTCCGTTCATGTGGGCGGCGGTGAACCGCTTCTGAAACCCGGTAAAATCCTGGATGTTCTTGAGCTTGCCCAAAGACACAACATTGGCATTGAATATATTGAAACCAATGCATCCTGGTATAAGGATGAAGCGTCAGCAAAGGCAGTCCTTAAAGAGCTTAAACAACATGGAGTGCACACCCTGCTTATATCCATAGATCCGTACCACAACGAGTATATACCGTTCTGGAAAGTAAAGGCTTTAATTGAGACCTGTTCGGAGGCAAAAATGAATGTGTTTCCCTGGTTAATGGAATTTTGGGACGATATTGATGCGATGGATGATCAAAGCCCCCATTCCCTTGATGAGTACGCACGGCTTTTTGGACAGGATTACCTGGTGAAGCTGGCAAGAAGGTATGGGCTTAATTTGAAAGGACGGGCTTTGAAGACATATAAGCCTTTGATAATGAGGCAGCCTTTTAAACGGATATTGGAAGAATCAAAACCCTGCAAGCTGCTGTCGGGCATATATCATTTTCATGTTGACTTGTACGGAAACTTTATTCCCCAGTCATGCCCGGGCTTTTCAGTTCCGCTGAAGGAACTGGTGCATGGGGCCGATCCTGGCAAGTACCGGGTATTTTACAGCCTGGAGTCCGTTGGCATAAGGGGTCTTGTTGAGTTAGCGGAAAAAGAATATGAATATGCACCTAAAACCGAGTATGCCGGGAAATGCGACCTATGCTATGACATCAGGAACCACCTGGTTTTGGAGTTGGGTTTGGACCTGCCCGATTTAAAACCCGAAGGGCATTATAAATATATCTAAATACTTATTTTACCTTAACAATACTTCCCCTAGTTACTTCCGCAAGAATTTTTGGGGTAAGTTTAAAAACGGCATTGGGGGTTCCGGCGGCAGCCCATATTTCATCATATTGCATCAAGTCTTCATCAATATACGTGGTTATCGGTTTTATGTGGCCTACAGGAGGGACCCCGCCTATTGCAAAGCACGTATGCTCCAGGACGAATTCCGCATCTGCCTTCTCCAGTTTTTCGCCAGCATATTCCTTTGCTGCTTTTTCGTTAACCCGGTTAGTGCCGCTTGTTATTATCAATATGGGTTTTTGCGAAATTTTACCCTTAAATATTAACGATTTTGCTATTTGGCCAACCGCGCACCCTATGGCATCTGCCGCTTCCTGTGCGGTGCGGGTGGATTCCGGGAATTCTTTTACCTTAAGTTCAAGCCCGAATTCGTTAAGAGCGGCTTGTACTCTTTCTGTGCTTTTCTTTAAGCTGTATGACATGATGATTACCTCCCGTATACTTCTTACTTGTATATTTCCGCTGCAAGTTTCATGAAATCATAAGTTTTTATTAGCATTTTCCGTTGTTTGTAATGCGGAAAACCAGGTACTCGTGATTTATTTTATTGCAGCTGCAAGTAAAAATCAATCGTAAATGAGTAAAAATCCATTGATAATAGGTGATAATAAATGAAAATCAAGTTCATATTGGGGGTTGTAATGATAAGCATAGATGAATATAAGGCAAATCCGTGCAGGCTTTCTTCAGTACCATATTGGAAAATGACCGCTATTAAGAAACCGGATAACATAACACTAATCCATGATGCCGGTTATATACCCGGACAGGACTGTAAAAGTATAGATACACTGTATTTTAGGCTTATACATTACCTTAAAAATGTTGAACCGGTTAACTTGTGAAAAAAGTTCGCCTATAAAAATGTTGATACAAATAGTGTTAATGACTTAGAGGAAGTTGCTAGTATCATAAATAAATCTTATACAGATAATCAGGTTGATTTTAACCAAGTACTGCAGTGGACAAGAGCAGAAGTATTTGACAAAAACTTATGGATATTTGTTATTGATGCTGATAAACAAAAACCGGTCGCATTAGGTATTGCTGAATTAGATAAAAATGTACTTAAGGGGTCATTAGAATGGATCCAGGTTTTGCCGGAATATAGAATCGCGGGTTTGGCCAGGCATTGGTAAACAGATTGCTTTTTAATATGAATGGTAAAGCGGATTTTGCTACTGTACCAGGAAAAGTGAATAACAGCATGAATCCGGAGAAGCTTTACCGGAGATGTGGTTTTCAAGGGAATGATATTTGGCATATCATATTGAAATAGGGACTACGCATTCTTTATATTATATACATAAGCGGGAAAATGCGAAGTAAAGATAATTTATATATTAGCTTTTACAATCCTGCATTTTTAGGCATGGTTTGCAGGGTATACTACAAGTATCTCCTGTATAATGATTTGTGAAAGGGGAAAAGAATGTGGATTGGCTTGATAGATTTAATGCGGCCATGGATTATATTGAGAACAACCTTGACAGTAAAATTGAATATTCTACGGTTGCTCGTGCAGCCTGCTGTTCTGAGTTTCACTTTTCAAGGATGTTTTCATCTTTAACAGGAATTTCTCTTTCAGAATATATCCGTCGCAGACGCCTTACAAAAGCTGCCTTTGATATTCAAAAAGCAATGAGAAAATCATTGATATTGCGTTGAAATATGGTTATGATTCATCTGATGCTTTTACTAGGGCGTTTAAAAAACTACATGGTGTTACACCTAATGCTGTTAGAGAAAACAGTGTGCAGTTGAAAGCCTTTCCCCGAATCTCCTTTCAAATTACAATAAAAGGGGATGTTGAAATGGAATATCGTATTGAGAAAATTGATTTTGAGGTGCGTTTTGTTGGGAAGCGGCAACGTGTAAAAACTGCCCGGGCATTTGA
>JAAZDH010000260.1 GCA_012512865.1 Clostridiaceae bacterium
CCATGGCTTAAGGTGACGGCTCGCCACATCCATGTGGCGAATTACGGATTTTTTCTGGCCTTAAGCACAACTATCCGTAAGCTTTGCTCCAATATTAGCCTAAGGAAGTCATCACGCCATGTGGTTAGGAGTAAGGTGGGAGGAGTTTAGGAATTAGGAAAAAGGTGTCAAAGGTTGTGGGATGGATAAGGGTGATGGGTTGGGATATCCATAAAAAGGTGTTGACAAATGCGAAAACGGGGGCTAAAATAGGTGTAAAGTAGTTATGCTTTACACCTGTTTTATTTGGTGAAAATTATGAAGAATGTTTACGAAATTGGATTACTGGCGGATTTTTATGGCCAGCTTTTAACAAGGCGGCAATATGAAATTATTGACATGTATTATAACAATGATTACTCATTGGGAGAGATAGCCGAGCACTTGGGTATTAGCAGGCAAGGGGTTTATGATAACTTGAAAAGAGGGAAAAACCTCTTGATTGGTTTTGAAAAGAAAATGGGATTGGTGGAAAAACATTTGAAAAGGGAATATGCTGTAAAGAAGATAATGGAATTAATTAGTGAATTGGATGCCAGGGATACCAACAGCAATAACAGGGAGGGCTACCGTAAGATAGTTGAATGCCTTGAGAGTTTGAAGGAAGATTAAATGATTTGCAGGATTATAACTTGGGATAGGATTTTGGGAGGAAATATAAATGGCATTGCTTGAAGGTTTGTCATCAAAACTGCAGGAAGCAATAAACAAAATGCGCAGCAAGGGCAGGGTGACGGAAAAAGATGTTAAGGAAATGATCAGGGATATAAAGCTGTCTTTACTGGAAGCTGATGTTAATTACAAGGTTGTAAGGGATTTTAACAACAGGATATCCGGAAGGGCTGTTGGCCAGGAAGTCTTGGAGAGTTTAACCCCGGGACAGCAGGTAATCAAGATTGTACACGAGGAATTAATCATGTTGCTTGGAGATGTTCCAAGCAAGTTGACTTTTTCTCCTAAACCGCCATCAATATACATGATGGTAGGGCTTCAAGGTTCCGGTAAAACAACAACGTCAGGGAAACTTGCGAATTTCCTAAGAAAACAAGGTAAAAACCCCCTCCTGGTGGCATGCGACATATACAGGTCTGCTGCCATAAAGCAGCTCATGGTTGTAGGGGCCCAGCTGGACATTCCCGTTTTTGCCCTGGAAACAGAAAAAAGTGCCGTGAAAATAGCAATTGAATCAATAAAACATGCAAACTCAAAGCAATATGACACGGTAATAATAGATACTGCCGGAAGGCTGCATGTGGACGAGGAAATGATGGATGAACTTATACAGGTGAAAAACGCGGTAAAGCCACAGGAAGTATTGCTGGTTGTGGATGCCATGACAGGCCAGGATGTGGTTAATGTAGCTGAAAATTTCAACAACAAGGTAGGAATAGATGGGATAATTCTAACGAAACTGGATGGAGATACAAGGGGTGGTGCAGCACTTTCAATAAAGGCCGTAACAGGAAAACCCATAAAATTTGTGGGTATGGGTGAAAAACTAAATGATTTGGAGGTGTTTTTCCCCGACAGGATGGCTTCACGGATTCTTGGAATGGGCGATGTGTTAAGCCTTATTGAAAAAGCCCAGGAAGTTTTTGATGAAAAACAGGCAATTGAAATGGAAAAAAAGCTAAGGATGCAGCAATTCACCCTGGAAGATTTCCTGGAACAAATGCAGCAATTGAAAAAGATGGGCCCCCTTGAGCAGATAATAGGAATGCTGCCGGGAATAAACCAAAAGATGATGAAAAATATTCAAATTGATGAAAAAAAGCTTATACACATGGAAGCCATTATAAATTCCATGACAAGGGTAGAAAGAAATAATCCCTCGATAATTGACTACAGCAGGAGAAAGCGCATAGCTACGGGAAGTGGCACTTCCATCCAGGATGTTAACAAGCTGTTGAGGGATTTTGATAATATGAAAAAACTGTATAAAACCCTGAATTCTGCAGGGAAACCCGGTAAAAAAGGCTTGCGCGGTTTTCCCTTGCAGTTTTAAGGGATTTTATATTAATTTAAACTGTAATATTACGTTTAACTGGGAGGTGATATCTTGGCTGTAAGAATAAGGTTAAAAAGGATGGGTGCAAAGAAAAATCCCCATTACAGGGTCGTTGTCGCAGATTCGAGATTTCCCCGTGATGGAAGATTTATAGAGGAAATAGGTTATTATAATCCTGTTGCAAATCCTTCCGAGATAATAATTGACAAGGAAAAAGCGCTAAAGTGGATAAAAAACGGGGCGCAGCCTTCTGATACCGTAAGAGCACTAATGAAGAAGCTTGAAATTATCCAATAAAAATGGCAAAACACAGGAGGTTTAGAAAATGAAAGAGCTACTTGAGACTATTGTAAGAGCGTTGGTCGATAACCCTGACGAAATTTCCGTAAACGAGGTGGAAGGAGAAAAATCATTAATACTGGAGTTAAGGGTTGCTCCTGGTGATATGGGGAAAGTAATCGGAAAGCAGGGGAGAATTGCAAAAGCAATAAGAACCGTCATGAAAGCGGCAGCAGTGAAGGAGAATAAAAGAGTAGTCGTGGAGATCATACAGTAGTTTTTCATTTACTCCATACAGTAAGTATGCTTATAAGTGTTTAATTAATATAGCCTCTATTAACCTCCCTCTGAGAAAAAACAGGAGGATTATAACCTCCCTTGATGCCAAAAGGGAGGTTTTTTGTAAAGGGTGGTGTTTTATAAAAGGGCGGTGTCAGGATAAAGATGGTTGAATACTTGGAAATAGGGAAAATAGTAAATACCCATGGGACTAAAGGTGAATTAAAAGTTATTCCTTTAACGGATGCCCCTTCCAGGTATTACGAATTGGAATGGGTATACATCGGAAACCAGAATATTAATAATATTATGGGAAGGTACAATGTAGAAAGTGTTCGAATTGCCGGAAGCAACATTATAATAAAATTTGCAGAAATAAACGATATGAATAGTGCACAATTATTGAAAGGATTGTTTATAAAGGTGGATAGGGAACACGCTGTAAAGCTCCCTGAAGATACTTTTTTTATCTGCGACTTGATAGGGAGTGAAGTATACGATGAGAACAGCGGCAAAAAACTAGGAGTAATCGGTAATATAATAAAAACCGGCAGCAATGATGTTTATGAAGTTAATACGGAGGATAAAAAAGTGTTACTTGTACCTGCGCTAAAAAGCGTTGTTAAAAAAGTGTTATTAAAAGAAAAAAAGGTATGGGTTTTACTCCCTGAAGGGTTGGTAGATAATGATTTTTGATGTTTTAACAATCTTCCCCGGCATGTTTTCAACGGTACTGGGTGAAAGTATTATCGGGAAAGCGCAGGAAAAAGGAGTAATCAAGGTCAATATTATCAATATCAGGGATTATTCCAAGGATAAGCATAAAAAGACGGATGATTACCCTTATGGCGGAGGGCCGGGCATGGTAATGATGGCCCAACCCATATACGATGCTTATATGTCAATAAGGGGAAAATTGGATTATAAGCCTTATCTAATTTACATGAGCCCCCAGGGTAGGGTGTTGAATCAAGATAAGGTAAGAGAAATTGCCCGGTTGGAACATATAGTGATTCTTTGCGGTCACTATGAAGGCGTAGATGAAAGGATAATCGAGGAAATTGTAGATGAAGAAATATCAATAGGGGATTATGTCCTTACCGGGGGCGAACTCCCTGCCATGGTGCTCATCGATGCAATCAGCAGGATGGTTCCCGGTGTATTGCCCAGGGAAGAAGCATATACCGAGGAATCACACTTTCATGGTTTGTTGGAATATCCGCAATATACAAGGCCTGAGTGCTTTATGGGAAGAAAGGTTCCGGACATATTGACATCAGGACATCATGCCAATATTACAAAATGGAGAAGGCAGCAATCGCTGGTAAAGACATTTTGCAGGCGCCCTGACATGTTTGAAAAGCTGGAGTTAAGCGAAGAGGATAAGAGGCTGCTAGAGGAGGGGCTTAAATGCTTAAAAGAGGGGAAGGGGATGGGTGGATGGCGTGATGACTTCCACGGCTAATATAGTCGCTTCGGCTACGTATTGTAATGTCTTAGTCTGGCGAAAAATCCTACCCGTCACACTCGCCATCCATGGCTCGGGTGACGGCTC
>JAAZDH010000261.1 GCA_012512865.1 Clostridiaceae bacterium
CCATGGCTTAAGGTGACGGCTCGCCACATCCATGTGGCGAATTACGGATTTTTTCTGGCCTTAAGCACAACTATCCGTAAGCTTTGCTCCAATATTAGCCTAAGGAAGTCATCACGCCATGTGGTTAAGAGTAAGGTAGGCGGAATTCGGGATTTAGGAAAAAGGTGTTAAGGTTGTGACATAATGAAGTCATCTTGCCGGGTGGTTGGGAGTAAGGTGGGCGGAGTTTAGTGACGCATTACACGTTAAATCGGAATAAGACCACATCGCCCTCCTGGATGACGTAGTCCTTTCCTTCGGAGCGGATAAGGCCTTTTTCACGGGCAATGGCATAAGAACCGTATTTGACAAGTTCATCGCAAGTTATTACTTCTGCCCTTATGAAGCCTCTTTCAAAATCACTGTGAATCTTGCCGGCAGCCTGGGGGGCTTTTGTTCCTCTTGTAATTGTCCAGGCCCGGACTTCCTTGCGGTTGCCCGTAAAGAAACTTATTAAACCCAACAGGTTGTAGCTTGCCTTGATAAACCTGTCGAGGCCTGGTTCTTCGAGGTTCAGCAAGCTTAAGAATTCAGCTTTTTCATTATATTCAAGCTTGGAAATTTCCTCCTCGACCTTGGCACATACCGCCAAAACTTCTGAAGATTCCATGGCAGCAGCTTCTTTTAACTTGATATAGCCCGTGTTGTTTTCGATAGTACTTATGTCATCTTCAGAAATGTTTGCCACGTATATTACGGGTTTGGCTGTAAGAAGGGGCAACTGCTTTACCAGGGGGAGTTCTTCACTATCAAATGCTATATTTCTTACAGGTATTCCCCTTTCCAGGCCGTCTTTGATTCTTTCATACAGGGAAAGTTCGGTTTTATATTTTTTTTCGCCGGATTTCAGCATTTTGGTAGTCCTGTCGATTCTTCTTTCAATGAATTCAATATCTGAAAATATAAGTTCAATGTTTGTTGTTTCCATGTCCCTTACGGGATCTATTGTTCCATCTACATGGGATATGTTACTATCTTCAAAACACCGGATTACATGGGCAATTGCATCAACTTCCCTGATATGGGATAAAAACTTGTTCCCAAGGCCTTCACCCTTGCTTGCGCCTTTTACCAGTCCCGCAATATCTATGAACTCAATGTATGCCGGGGCCGTCTTTTCCGAACCGTATATTTTCATCAAGGGGTCCAGCCTTTTATCCGGCACAGGTATGATGCCAATATTTGGTTCAATGGTACAGAAGGGGTAATTGGCAACCTCAGCGCTTGCTTTTGCCAATGCATTGAATAACGTGCTTTTTCCCACATTCGGCAAACCTACAATACCAACCTTCATTTAAAAAGCCTTCTTTCCTGTTAAATAATCCATTAATTCATGACCGTGCTCCACGAAAACACCCGTGTTTTTTGCCTGTACTTCGTCAAAAGGCCGTACCTTTGCTGCCAGTTTTTCTTCATGGCTGCTGTCATACAGCAAAAACGGAACCGGGTCGGACACATGGGTCCGCAGCGACAAGGGTGTGGCATGGTCAGGGAGGATGAGCATCCTGTAACGGGAAAAGCTTTTCAGGCCTTCAAGCAACCTTCCCACAACTTGTTCGTCAATCAGTTCAATTGATTTTATCTTATTGTGGATTTCACACCTGTGGCCGCACTCATCAGGCGCTTCAACATGGATGTAAACGAAGTCCCTGCCGTTGTCAAGCTCGCGAAGGGCAGCTTCAGCTTTCCCCTTGTAATTGGTATGAAAATTGCCCGTGGCACCTTCTACATGGACTATCTTAAGACCCGAGCTAATTCCTAATCCCTTGATAAGATCCACGGCACATATAACTGAGCCTTTTAAATTATATTTTAGAGAAAATGGAGGGACGCAGGGTTTTTTCCCTTCCCCCCAAAGCCATATTGAATTGGCAGGTTTCAGTCCCCGGTTAATCCTGCCTATATTCACGGGGTGTTTTTTTAATATGTTAAAGCTTCTGATCATCATGTCGAGTAGAACCTGGGAGTTCGGCCCTTTGGGCAGGAAGGACCCTGTTTTTTTCCCCAGGATATCGTGGGGCGGGGTAAGGCTAAACCCTTCCGGGG
>JAAZDH010000035.1 GCA_012512865.1 Clostridiaceae bacterium
AAGGAGAATAATCAGGGCTATTGAGGTTTATAAGGCAACCGGCAGGCCAATGTCATATCACCGCCAGGTTTCGAGGTTGGAGGAACCGGCTTATAATTATATTATCTTTGGTATAAATATGGAACGTAAAAAACTATATGAGCGAATTAACAAAAGAGTAGATGAAATGATAGAAAGGGGACTGGTGGATGAAGTAAAAAGTCTTGTGGAAATGGGATACGACAAGTGCTCTATTGCAATGCAGGCCCTTGGTTACAAGGAAATACTCTGGTACCTGAAAGGCAAGGCAACCCTGGAAGAAGCAATTGACTTGCTTAAAAGGGATACCAGGAGGTATGCAAAAAGACAGATGACCTGGTTTAGAAAAATAAAGGATATTACATGGCTGGACATTGACGAAGATTACACCAAGGCTGTAAATTACATAGTTCAATATATACGGGAAGCAGAAAAATTGTATGAGTAAAAATGTTATCAAGTGTATTGAAACTTATGGAATATTCAGGTAAAATTAATTTATTAAGAGGGTATTTTCGATATAATATATAATATGGTTTATATGAAAAAGAACTTTTATTACGGTTCTTAATGAGTTTTAGATAAAGATAAAATAATAGAGGAGGTTGCTTCGTGAATAAAAGTAATATTAATTTACAGGATGTATTTCTGAATCAAGTAAGAAAAGAACATATGGCTGTTGTTGTATACCTTACGAATGGATTCCAATTAAAGGGCATAGTAAAGGGTTTTGACAATTTTACAGTTATCTTGGAAAGCGATGGAAGACAACAGTTAATTTACAAGCATGCAATATCCACCATTAGTCCCTTGAAACCGGTAAACCTTATTTTCGGCAATGATAGCGGAAAAGAGTAATAGAAACAAAACAAAACTTAGAGAAAAACATATTAAAGTAGAGCCAGGAATATGGCTCTATTTTAATATTATTTAAAGATAATCCGGGTAAATGGATATACATATTTACTAAATAAACAGTTAATCCTATAATTCAGAATC
This sequence comes from Clostridiaceae bacterium, assembly GCA_012512865.1. GTDB lineage: Bacteria > Bacillota > Clostridia > Acetivibrionales > DUMC01 > Ch48. Next base: position 1,018 of record JAAZDH010000035.1, read on the forward strand.
TTCTAAAAACTCCTATAACCTTTCCAAGGATCGCCACGCTTGAAGTATTAGCCTTTATAATAATTGGTTCCATGGAAGGGTTTTCAGGCTGCAATCTTATAAAACCCTTTTCCCGGTAATATGTTTTAACGGTTGCTTCATCATTTATCAGTGCTACGACAATATCCCTGTTTTCAGCCCAATTCTGCTGCCTTACAATAACAAGGTCCCCATCAAGTATCCCTGCATTAATCATGCTGTTACCTTTAACTTTCAGTGCAAATAATTCATTGTCCTGTACCATGTCTTCAGGGAGGGGGAAGTAATCCTCGATATTTTCTACTGCCAGGATGGGCTGGCCGGCAGTTACCTTACCCACGACAGGGATACCTACTATTTTTTTATCATATGAAAATGCTTCATTATCTTTAAAACCGGCAATTTCGTTACTATTACCTATTATTTTTATAGCCCTGGTTTTCAGCGGGTCTTTTTGAATATATCCTGCTTTCTTTAACCTCTGGAGATAAGCATGCACCGTTGACGTTGATTTAAATCCTACTGCACGGCAAATTTCCCTTACGGAAGGAGGATATCCTTTTTCTTTCACTTCTTTATTTATAAATTCAAGTATTTTACGCTGGTTGTCAGTGATGTTGTCGTCGGGCTTTCTGTCCATCGAATTAGTCTTTAGCATGAAACCACCTCATTTTCGGATTTTTTAAGCTGCCGCTGCTTATGCC
>JAAZDH010000262.1 GCA_012512865.1 Clostridiaceae bacterium
CCTTTAGGTCGAGTAGACAACTTGGATGTAATTTTTGAAACCCGCTTAAATAAACACTTACAGCTTTGTAATCAATACCACGCACTCCACATGTGCCGTCCACGGGAACATGTCCACGGGCTGCACCTCGACGGTCCCATATCCCCGCTCCCCCAGGTAAAACAAATCCCGTGCCAAGGTCGCCGGGTTGCACGATACATACACAATCCTTGCAGGTGCCATGTTGGCAACAGTATCAAGGACAGATACCTCGCACCCCTTCCTCGGCGGGTCCACAACCACCACATCGGCCTTTATCCCTGCATCGTACAACTTGGGCACGATTTCTTCAACCTCCCCCTCCAGGAACTCCACGTTTCCTATCCCGTTCACCTTCGCATTCCTTTTCGCATCGGCAATGGCCTCCCCTACCGTCTCCACGCCGTAAACCTGCTTCGCTTTCCTTGCCATGAACAGGGCAATCGTGCCCGTCCCGCAGTACAAGTCAAAAACCGTCTCATTCCCCGAAAGGGCTGCAAATTCCACTGCCTTATTGTACAACACTTCAGCCTGCACAGGGTTTACCTGGAAAAAGGAAAGGGGCGAGATGTAAAATTTCAGGTCACCGATGTAATCCGTTATGGCATCATTTCCATATATCACCAGGTTCTTCTCTCCAAGGATGACATTTGTTTTTTCGGTATTTATATTCAACACGATGCTTTTTATCCCGGGAACCTGCCCAAGCAAGGAGTCAACCAGCGCTTTCTTCCGCGGCAGGTCTTGCCCATTTATTACTACTACAACCATTATTTCGCCGGTCCTGAATCCTGATCTTATCATCAAGTGCCTTACCAGCCCCTTATGGCTTGTTTCATCATACACGCTTATATTGTTTTCTTCTATAAACTTCCTGAATATCTCCCGTATCTTATTGCCTAGGGTCTCATGGATACCGCAGTGTTCCACGTTGACAATATCATGGCTTCTCCTGGCGTAAAACCCTATAACCGGTTTCTCTTCAGCCGTCCCCACCGGGTACTGGGCCTTGTTCCTGTATTCAAAAGGATGCTCCATTCCCATGGTATCGCGTACTAGTGATTCAGCATTGCCAATCTTTCCTATCCTTTTTAGAACTTCTTTAACCATCCTGGTCTTATATTCAAGCTGTGCACCATAGCTCATGTGCTGCAGGCTGCAGCCCCCGCATCGCTTATAGGCCGGGCAAAAGGGCTCAATCCTCGCCGTGCTGGGAATCTTGATTTCCAGTAGCTTTCCCACTGCATGACTCTTCAGGACCTTTATGATTTTAACCTTCACGTTTTCTCCCACCAGTGCCCCGTCCACAAAAACGGTAAAACCATCAATACGTCCCACTCCCTGTCCTTCATGGTTAATATCCGTTATGTCTACGATATAATCCTTGTTTTTCACCACTGCAGCCATTTTATCCGCAAACCTCCGGGCATCCTAATGATTTTAATAGACACGGGTAAATGCTATATTTCCGGTCGTTTCAAATACTAATCCTTACAAAAAAAGTTAATAATATTATAACAGGAAACATGAATATATGGGTATAATGAATAATTTTTCTATTACCCACTAGATTTATTGTTATATTTTGTGTAAAATATATAAAAGCAATATTATTGTAACAAAAATTAAATATTGCAAACTGCGCGGTACTTGGCAGAACTTGTTTAATTTTATTGCCCGGTTGAAGTAACAGGAATAGCAATACAAATGCATGCAACGTAAAAACATGCGGCAAATATATACAATCGTAAAGTAAAAGGATAAAATATAGATGCATTATAAATGCATGCAATGCAAAAACACATAAAAAATGTATAAAAATATGAAAAACATAAAAAATAAGCAAGTTGGCGGAAATACACAACAGCTGCAAAACGCAACCGCATAAACTGCAACAGGAAGCAGTGGAGGCAGTATTGGTGCAGCAACGGTAGCTTGGCAATGATAATAGAAGTTGGTAAAAAATAAACAAATGAGGATGTATAGTATGGTACATAAAGCCGTTAAAGAAAATGGAATTCAAACTGAATCCGTATCGAGCACAGTACCTAGAATACAAAGGAAACAAGAGGCAGGATTGCCGTGTACGGAGAATGCATTATTCACATTCACAAAATCATCTTGCAGGGCCTTAAAAAACTCCTACAAGGTAGTGTATAATTCAATAAAAGAAGCAAAGAACAGGATGATTGAATTATATAGGAATATAAAGCTTAATCTAACCTTACGAAAAAGCAGGGTTTTAAAAAGGGATAAAAATATCCATGAGCGAAAAAAATATTTCACCTTAATGGTGGTTCCCAATTCATCCAACAAGGTTAAAACAATCAGGATCTCACGTTTTTTTGCGGGGCTTGCGGCTATATTTATTTTATGTGCAATGGTTTTTTCCATTTACCTTTTTTCGTACATATCAGCAGTTATTACTGAAAACAATACGCTTAGATCCGGCATGGACAAGCTTTATGCCGTGGCACACGAGCAGGAGCTTATTATAAGCGAAAAACTGGAGGAAATAAACACTTTAATTGCCGAGGAAAAAGCGTCCAGCATCGATGTAAACGAGTATTCCGAAAAGTTCAAGGAAGTCCTGGAAAACTATGTTACCGGGCGGATAAATTCAGGGCTTGCCAGTCGTTCAGCTTCAATAAGTGCATCCTCGATTGCAAGCGATATTGAAGAATTGAACGAAATATTAACCGCCATAAGCGAAATTAACAGCCAGAAAGAAAAAAGGATCATAGATTTGACAGAACTGGAGGAAAAACTGTCCGAATACCTCGATTCGCTTCCCACGTTATGGCCTGTTTCAGGGAGAATTACATCCGGCTTTGGTTACAGGTCGGACCCGATAACCAACAGGAAGGCTTATCACAAGGGCATTGATATTGCAGCTTCATACGGGATAAGCATTAAAGCTGCTGCCAGCGGCAAGGTCATCCTGGCCGGGTATTACAATGAATTAGGCCAGACGGTCATTATAGACCACGGTAATGGATTAGCCTCGGTATACGGGCATTCTTCCAAGCTCCTGGTGAAAAAAGGCCAGGTAGTTAAAAAAGGTGATGTCATTGCAAAAGTAGGCAGCAGCGGTAGGGCAACAGGGTCTCACCTTCATTTCGAAATACGGGTTAATGATGTCCCGATAGATCCTCGTAAATACCTGAAATAATGACCATGAAGCAGTTTAAAGGTTTTTTTTAGGGGGACGGACCAGATGCTGAAAAGTAAAACTGCCGGCGCAAGTATGAGCAGGAGTTTTGATTCATTAATAGGTGAAAAAACGGTATTCGAAGGGAGTATCAATTGTGACGGGGCAATCAGGATTGATGGAAAAGTAACAGGCGACATAAAAGCCTCCGGCGATATTGTTGTAGGTGAAGGTGCACGCATGGAAGGAAATCTTTCAGGTAACATCATTCAAATCTCTGGTATAGTAAACGGGAACGTTTACTCCAATTACATGGTAAGGCTTTGCTCAACAGCCCGTTTGAACGGGGATATCGAAACCGTATGTTTTATCACCGAGGAAGGCGCGTTTTTCCATGGGAAATGCACCATGATCAGCCAGAAAGATAATACCGGCAATCATGAAAAAGATTAGCCCGGTTTTCAATACTCAGTTTTTATTTTGACTTTCAAAAAGCAGTTGTGGAACCTTGCCGGCAATTATGGTTTCAACCAAGGGTACGGTGGTTGCCATGTCATACCTCTTCCGAATAAAAGCAACACTCGCCCCAAAATTTACTTTAACAACCAGGTAAATGCTGTGCTTTACCTGATTCATGCCTGCTTCCGTAAATTCTGACAAGAAATCTGTTTCTATATTCCCGTGCTGCCTTAAAACAATATTTATACATGGTCCCATATTGTAAAACATGGTACGCCCCAGCATGGCCCCAAGCGGCACCTTTATTTTTATTTTTCCGGCAGAGTCAATTGCACCCTGAATCTCCCTGGATATTCTTGCGGATATTTCCCCGATTTTAACGCTGTTCATGGTGATTGCGGCAATGCTGCCATCATCATTCCTGTTCACGGTCGCCATCTCACTAAAGTCTATCCCGCCGGATGATAGGTTTTTCCGTATAACATCATAAATCGCACCATTCAGAACCGACTTAATCCTGTACTCTGAAAACTCATCTATGTATGGAATGTAAACCCGGCCGGCATAAGAAGCAAGAATAAAGAATATAATTATCATGGATGTTATTAAAAAGTATGTACGGTATGTATGCATTCTTCCCTTGAAGCGCTTTTTAACATACCAAAAGCGCCTGTACAACAGTGTATTTTTTATTCTCATGCTAAAATAACCTCCGTAAAAACATTATATGATTAAAGATGTATTTTTGTGAAAGGGGCCTTGACCAGGCTGGTTTGC
>JAAZDH010000263.1 GCA_012512865.1 Clostridiaceae bacterium
AACAAGAGCGTATTTGTTTGAATATTATACTATAGGCTGGATTTTATAACATTCAAATTACCCCCCGTTGTTAATTTGCCAATGATATTTAGCTGCAAATGAATAAGTTGATGGGAGAATGTACCGGAAGTGTTAAAAACAAAAATGAAAGGAGGATAATGGCATGACCGAGGAAAGAGGTGCATACGGTCCTTTTTATGGATCTAACTGGCTTATATGGCTGTTAATAATCCTTTTGGTAATTTGCTTGTTCTGCCCGGGAATTTTCGGCGGCTTTGGATATGGCTACAAGGAATAGGCAAGCATAATGAAGGGATAAGTGGGCATAATGGAGAGATAAGCAAGTATAATGAAGCAAACATAGTGGATTTCGAATGCCGGGGGCCTGCCCCAAAAGCTTTGATCATGTTGAAAAATTTGACCTGTACAAAAAAGTACCGTGCTGTATTAGGTCATAAATCCAGGATACTTGGGGGCAGGCTCCTGGTTATTATCTAAATAATAATAATAATGCAAAAATCATGGGTTTTTGATAAAATGGGAAACAGGAGCTCAAGGGCAAAAGATGAGGAGTTTCACCCAAAAACTAATCAGAAGAAACAAAAGGTTTGCCTGGAAGCAGTTTAAAAGCAGTTTGGTAAACGAGGGAAGTGATAAACGTATGAAAAAAGGTGAAAGTGAAAGCAGGACAAAAACTTACATAAAAATCTTACTAGCCCCTGATTCGTTCAAGGGGTCCATGACATCCATGGAGGTTATTGACTGCCTTGAAAGGGTGGCAAGAAGGCATTTTGACCCCGTGGAAATAGTGAAAGTACCCGTGGCTGACGGTGGAGAAGGTACGGTTGACGCATTGGTTGCAATAAAAGGCGGGGAATACAGGTACATAGAAGTAACAGGACCCCTCGGGGACAAGGTTAAAGTAAAATACGGCATTATTGAAAGCGGTATTGTTCAAGATAATGAAAAGAAGACAGCGGTAATTGAAATGGCCCAAGCTTCCGGGCTGCCATTGCTGGCCCCCCCTGAAAGGAATCCTTTACTTACGACGACCTACGGGACTGGGGAAATAATTAAGGATGCCCTTGACCTGGGGATACGCGATTTTATTATCGGCATAGGAGGCAGCGCCACCAATGATGGAGGTATAGGTGCCGCCCAAGCCCTGGGTGTCCGGTTTACGGACAGCGAAGGAAATGATGTTGGTTACGGAGGGAGGGAGCTTTCAAGGATTAGACGGATTGATATTGAAAACAGGGATAAAAGGCTAGGTGAAAGTAATATCATTGTTATTTGCGACGTTAATAATCCGCTGACAGGGGATAAAGGTGCCACCATGGTTTTTGGCCCTCAAAAGGGGGCGACACCGGAAATGCTTGCCATACTGGAAGAGGGAATGAAAAACTATGCTAGAGTTATTCGCAACCAGCTTGGCATCGATGTGGACAAGATCCCGGGCTCGGGTGCGGCAGGGGGCCTTGGAGCTGCGCTCGTGTGTTTTCTTGGAGCACAATTGAAACCAGGTATTGATACCATACTCGATTTTGCGGATTTTGAACGCCTGCTCGAGGACGTAGACCTTGTAATTACAGGTGAAGGCAGGATTGACAGGCAATCCGTGTTTGGCAAGGTACCGGTGGGTATAGCAAAACGATGCAAGAATCAAGGTGTCAAGGTTGTGGCCATTGCAGGCTCAATGGGAGAAGGTGCACAAGAAGTCTACAAGTATGGCATTGAAAGCATTATGCCGATAGTTAACAAGGACATGTGCCTGGATGAGGCGATATCAAGGGCAGGGGAATTGCTGGAGGATGCCGCCGACAGGATGTTTCGCCTGGTTAAACTGGGCATGGACATGAAATAGGGAGACCCAAGGTCTCCCTGTTGTTATTGTTTATGAACTTTGCCCCGGCTATTCCCGGACCTTGCCCCGGTTATTCCCTGGCTGGCCCGCAAAAACCTCCGCAGCACCAGAAGAGCAGCAGGAACAGGATGATAAACCAGAGGACGGTATCATTGTCAAATACTCTGCCTAATATGCTTCTATCTGACATAAACTCATTCTCCTTTCACCATATTATTCTTGGCACCAATAAATTCTCTTTATTACGCTATTACGCTGCAAGTGACTTGTTACCTGTAATTTTTGCTATAACACTGCGGGTAATTTACTAACGGTAATTTGCCTTATTATGCTGCAAATGATTTGCTACTTGCTGCTTGTTGCGTAATTTGCTGCAAGTAAGTCAAAATTTCTCATGTTAATCTTCACGGGGGCAATTGTTTGCACCACATCCATAGCAAAGGATAAGGAATACGAGAATAAAGAACAAGATCTCGCTATTACGTCCGAAAATACTTTTTTGACCGAAATTTGACATTGCAAATACCTCCTTTCACTAATTTATACTATTCAATGGTTTTAAATATGGTTACACAATAAGTTACAAAAATTATGTTCTTTTTTCGTTGAAACAGGCATATTCCAAAGCAGACGGCAGAATACTCGAGTACATGAAAAATAAATTCAATGCAAAAATACATAATGTGTATAAAATACTTAAAATACAATTACGTAAAATACATACCCGGATACAATGTTACGGTGTCAAGGCATTACAATATACTGGCGAAATACTGGTAAGAAGCCCCGTCGACCTTGCTTTCAAGATTGACAGGTATAAGGCACACTTCTTTGTATTGCTTGCCAAAACCGTGTATTATGATTTCAGCCCGGTCATATGCTCTTTTTATTGGTATTTCCACCATATTGCACAAACCATCGCTTTTCTGTTTTTGCTGGATTTTAAATCCCCATTTTACCTGTGGTGCGCATTTTACGGTGATTTTTAAAGAATAATCCTTATCCGGGTCACCTGGAATAAACAAGTGGTAACTTGATGCAAGGTGGTCCAGTTCCCCGTTTTGTAAAACGGCAGGATAGGAATGAAAAACATTTTGGGTGTAAGGCCTGTTCCATAGGTGTCCATCCTCGTAGTACTGGGGCGGATTGAAGTTGCTGGCGGCATATTCCTTGTAAACAGTTCCCAGGTTTTCTCCCGAGAGTTTTTCCTTGATAACAGCATCTATTGCCTTAATACTTGTATCAAATGCAATGCCCTGCATTTCCCAAATGTCCTTGATTATCCGGTAACCGCCGTAATTTTCGGAAAGAAATTTTGCAAAAATAACCCCGCCATAGCCGGTTTTGTCCAAGGATTTTTCAGGTGCCTGCAATACTCTATCCAGGTATTTTACGTAGTCATTTACATCGCTGTATATCTCGTCCTCGTTCCATGTTGCAGTTGCTTCCTTCCACCATGAATCCGCATCCACGTTATAAGCATACTGGACTGCATGAAAGAATTCGTGGGCTGCCGAAACCTCCATACACTTGTTTCTTTCATTTTTAAAACCCTTTGAAGAGGAATAATTGTTGTCTATGCAAATCTTGCAGGAGGCCCTCCTTTGTTTCGTTGCCGTCGGGGGATAGTATACCGTGGGAATTGTAAGGCCGTAGATTCCTTGCAGGTCGTACACGTATATATCCATGGCCTTCTTGCCCTTTTCAAGGATTGGTTTTCTAAATTCCCTGGTATCGCAGGTTACTTTTTTTACATGGTCAAAGGCCGCCCCGATTTGCCTGATATAATCCGGGATGTCCGAACCTCTTTCAGTAGGAACGGCATTGCTGCCTTTTTTCGTGTAATGAATTTTGAAGAAGCCTGAAGGGCTGATATAAGTTTCATCAAGGGGTGGAATGATTGACAAAAAAATTGTTTTGCATCTTCAGCTAGTTTTTTGTCAGTGCTTGTTTTTCTTGCAATGTAATCCCTAATTTCTTTTATTGCCCTTTCACCGCATTTTACGGGCAGTTCCGACCAAAACCCGGAATTTGCAGGATACCTTCCATGTAAAGATTCAAGGTACAGCCGGATTTTTGTATTTTTATTGATAATACCGTTTTGGTATGCCTGGTATATGGCGCAAAGGCAGTCGCCGGGAAACTGGCCCAAGGTAATGGGGATATCCCTGTATACTTTGCCGCATGATGCCCTGATAGTGTACTTTCTATAAGAAGGTACCATTTCTTTTATCCTTGCAACATTGTTTCTTAGCTCCACGGCATTGTCTTCACAGGAATAATTTATTTTTGAAGCCAGGGCTATGCCGCATTCATCCCTTGGCACTGCACTTAATATTATTTCCTGGCCCGGATGATATTTTAAAGATGTATCATTATTGATTTCAATCAAGGCAACATTCCTTGCCCCAAATTCAATAATTTCTTTTTTGCCGGTTTTGCTGATGTTACCGGTGCTGATGGTGTTGCCTGAAACAGCACGATTTTCAATATTTACTATAACCAATATATCAGGTTCAGGGATCCCGGTACCCTCGGGTAGGGTGTTTATATCGAGATTTACCGAGTAAAACCCTGCTTTTACAGGAAACGAAAACTTGCCGTTCTTATCCGTGAATGTATGGCCGATAAGCTTTTCCTGCAGAATGGAAATGGCATTATTGCTAATGTTATTGCTTGATTTGCCATGCTTTTTCGAGAACGTTTCATCTTCATCCTTTACTTTTACTTGGAACAGGTTTATCCTTACATTTTCAAGCGGTATTTCATTTCCGTCCCTTATGCCGTTACAATTTGAATCTAAATAAACAAGGCCTGTTATGGCATTTGACGCAGGTTTGATTTCCAAGAAATCAGCCACCGGAGAATTATTCAATGCAGGATTGCCTGCTGGGGTATTACCTGTTGCAGGATTTTCTCTTGCATTCCTGCCTGTACCAGGATTACCTGTTGTAATATTACCTGTTACAGGACTGCCTGTTGACAGTTTGCCGGGCATGAAATATCCACACCTTTCATATTATACAAAACTTGGGTTCTCTTTTTTTAAGTCAGAAGGTATATTCCAGGTATATTTACATAATATGAAAAGATTATACATTGTGTTACCTTGTTTATTACAGTCCAGGAATGCTCTTTAGACAAGGTTAAATGCAACTTAAGATGGACAGGTAATTAAATGTTATTGATTGCAACTATTCTATTTTTTATTTTGTGAGGAGTTGACAATTATCCGGGTAAGGGAAGGCTGAATTGAACGTATTAATATAATCGAAAAAATAATTTTAATTATTGCGCCAGGTATAAATGGGAGCAGGCCAAGGGTCAGGCTTTCTTTCCACGTCGTTTTTAGCACAAACTTGAGCCATGGGATGCCTGCGGCGTATAAAAGTATGTTTCCGGCAAGAAGGGCCGATAAGTCCATGAAAAATGAAAACATCATTTTCGAAGGGTTTCTTCTTATTGAAATACCCCTCGAAACCATGCCCGTTGCAAAGGCACAAATCAAGTAGCCGAACAAAAATCCACCCGTTGGCCCGGCCAGGATTGCCAAACCCGCTTTTCCACCGGCGAAAACAGGGAATCCAAGGACACCTAGAAAAAGATATAATCCCACGCTGGCACATCCCCATGCTGCTCCCAGGACCAAGCCGGCAAGCATTACAAAGAAATCGGATAAGACAATTGGCACCGGGCTTAAGGGTATGGGAAAGCTGATATATCCGCCGATAATGATTAATACGGTAAACAGGGAGGAAAAAGCCATCGTTCGCAGGCTGGATGATGGATTTTGCCCCGGATTCTTTTCAGAATTTCTTCCCGGGTTCTTTCCCGGTTTCCTTACCTGGTTTACTTGGTTTTTGTTGTACATTATCTTGCTGTTTCCACAAATCATAATGCCTATCCCTTTTTACATAATCTCAAGTCATAAAATCATGTTCGCTTATATTTCTTATTTGTACTTCTCCCGAGCGGAGGATATCAATTTCTCCCTCGCGGGTCCTAACCACGAGGTTGCCCTTTTCATTTATGTCAAGCACGGTCCCGGAAACTGTTGCCGTGTTTTTTTGATAGGAGATTACTCGTCCAATCATGAGAGAACGCTCTTTGTACAGTTGGGTTAAGTTTGGCTGGAAACGGCAATCACCATGCTTGAGCATCTTGTCTATTAATGCCGCGGCAAATTGGTTTCTTGAAATGCCGGGGGAAGGCAGGGAACCTGCGATGTGTCGTATCTCCGGCGGAAAATCCTCCTGCCTCGTGGAAAAATTTATCCCTATTCCAACGATAATGCTTTCAATACCGCCGCTTTCAAAATTACCGGCGGCCTCTGTAAGGATCCCGCATATTTTTTTACCATTAAGAAAAATGTCATTGACCCACTTGATTTTAGGGCTAAGCCTTGTAAAACGCTCTATTACGGTGCATACCGTCACTGCTGCATATATGGTGATTAGCTGGGCATTGTCAATGTCAACCTTGGGCTTCAGAATAAAGCTTATGTATATACCTGTGCCGGGAGGGGAGAAGAAGGATTTTCCCATGCGACCGCGGCCTGCGGCTTGCTCTTCTGCGATTACTATTGTACCGTGCCGGGCGCCATCCAGTGCCAGCTTTTTTGCCGCTGTGTTGGTTGAATCAATTACTTTATAAAAAATTATCGGGCAGTTCCTGTTTTTTTCGGAAAGAAAAAGACGAATCCCTTCCGCGGAAATTATATCGCAGCTTGTGTCAAGCCAATATCCCTTGTTCGGCAAGGCATGTATTATGTAACCATCTTCCTGCAATGATTTTATCGCTTTCCATATGGCTTGCCGGGATACATCCAGCTTTTTGGCCAGTATTTGCCCGGAAACAGCCGTATCCCTGTTTTGTTCCAGCATCTTCAAGACTTCATTCTTGATTTTCATACTATCACCTTTCCTGTGATAGTATAATATATCATCGTACAAACGTCAACATAAATTCAAAATGAGGTTGACAATAATACTTTGCGGCAATATTTGCGGCAATATTTTGTGCCAATACTTGTAAAGTATTATTTTGCTGAAACTTGTAATATTTTTATCCATGGTTAGTATGTGGTTTTACATGTTCTTATTCATGGTCAATACGCGGTTAATAATTTATTCATGGTTAACTATGCAGTTGATATTGGTTATATCTGGTAATTTTTATCCGAATACTTAACTAGCGCTTAAATTACTTACCGCGTTTTACAAACTCATCGCAGGCGTATTCCTGCCATGCAGGGTCTATGCCGATGGAAGCATTATCGGAATAATATCCAGCGATAAAACCTCCTCTTTTCTTCCAGAGCTTTTCTATCATTTCTCTTGCTTCGGAACGGATTAATTCTTCGTTTCCTGTTTGCAGGGTGGTTTGAATATCAACCGGGCACCAGAAGGTAATATTTGCCTTGTCTTGGTAAGAAGCAAGATTATCTATTCCATGAAGGCGCGGCTGGTCAAATTGAAGAAGGTCGACGCCAGCTTCAATCAATCCGGGTATAATTGCACCTATTGCCCCGCATGAATGCATAAAAACCCTTATACCGCATTTGTGCGCCAGGGAGCATAGTTTTTTAAACCTGGGGAAAAATTCTTTATACCAGAGCGCCGGGCTAATAAGAGTTTGCATCTGGGTTCCCCAATCTTCCACGAACATTATGCTGTCAACGCCTGCCTTGGAATAGTTTATGATCATATCTTCCAGCATCTTGTCTATCCTGTTATGCAAATGATGCATTTTATCAAGTTCTAACATCAAATTACACAAGTAGTTTTCAAGTTTAAATAATTTCCGTGCAATGTTAAACGTAAAGCCGGGCATTGTTCCTATAATCCATTTGCCGGGATTATTCGAGACAGCTTGTTCAACTGCCTTGTAATCATCATATTTTGAAAAATCGGGGAATTCATAAGAATCTATATCTTCTGCTCCCTCCAGTACGCCTTTTACGACTTCGCCCTTGGATGTTGCATCAACTCTTGCCCATAGATTGCCCCACTCGTCGATTCTTTCCCAGCGGTTCTTGCTTGCCTTTATCCAATCAGTTTCCTTGGTTTTTACCGTATAGCTTGCGCTCAGCAAATCCGAACACCAGAATGATCTTCCTACCCTTTCTGGATAACTGAAATCAAGGGTTCTTCTAATAATCTCCTTGCTGTCCATGTTGATTTGCACCTCCCAAGGATAATTTTAAGAGAAAAAAGCTGGATAAAAAGGTACATCTGCAAAAAACACAAAAAACGCTAATTATTTTACAAATAAAATATAGATATATAAGCTATGCAAACGGTATAATTACAAATAAAGCTAATTTATAAAAACAACTTGTTTTGGCCATGTTTCGCATTAAGCATGCAAGCTGCTTGCTGCTTAAGATTACAAAAGATTGCCCGAAATTGTTCAGCATAGCTCAAGATTATCGGGGGGAGAGAAAAGAATGGAGTTTAAAGAATTCAGCTATAACAGCCTTGAAGAAATAATAGCGGACAGCAAGTCAATGAACCTGGATTTGTATTTTTCAAGCAACATGGATTTGTTCCACAGGAAAGTGTGCGTAGATGGCTTAACAATCCCCAATTCCATCGCTTTTCACCCGATGGAGGGCACGGACGGCAATACGGACGGGAGCCCGGGTGAGCTCACGGTACGCAGGTATGACCGGCTGTCAAAGGGAGGGGCTGGGCTCTTGTGGATCGAGGCCGTTGCGGTTGTTCCCGAGGGAAAGGTTTGCCCCAGGCAGCTGATGATAACCAGGGAAAATATCGGTAAATTTGCGAAACTTAATGAAATGATCATTAATAATGCACGTAAAGAATTCGGGGACGATTTTACGCCAGTTCGTATAATGCAGCTTACCCATTCGGGCAGGTTCAGCAAACCGCAGGGGTACCCGGCACCGGTTATAGCTTATCATAATCCTTATATTGACAAGGTGCGGAAGATTGACGAAAACATAAAGCCGGTGGATAACGGCTACATAGAAAAGCTGGAGGAAAAATTTGAAGAAGCTGCCGTACTGGCATACGAGGCCGGGTTTAGCGGTGTGGATATTAAAAGCTGCCACAGGTACTTTAACTCCGAGTTGCTGGCCGGGTACACCAGGAAGGGAAAGTACGGGGAAACATTCGAGGGCAGGACAAGGTTTCTCCTGGATACCGTTGACCGCATTAAATCCCGGCTTGGAAGCAAGTTTACAGTAGCCGTGCGCCTTAACATCTATGACGGCATACCTTACCCGTACGGCTGGGGGGTCAAAAAGGACAATTACCTGGAGTATGACCTTTCTGAACCTTTAAAATTAATAAGAATTCTCCATGAAAAGGGGGTAAACCTGGTTAACATAACCATGGGCAGCCCGTACTATAACCCCCATGTAAACAGGCCTTCCGACAAGGGTGAATACATTCCCGGCGAGCATCCCCTTGAGGGGGTTGCAAGGCTGGTTAAAGGAACAGGGGAAATCCAGCGCGCATTTCCCGGGATTGCCGTGGTAGGTACGGGATACACATGGCTCAGGCAATTCGCGCCGTACCTTGGGGCAGGCATGCTGGAAAAGGGATATGCCGCTCTCATAGGTTTTGGAAGGCAGATTTTTGCATATCCAGGTTTTCCAAGGGACTTGCTTGGACGCGGCATTCTTGACAAGAAAAAATGCTGCATTACCTGCGGAAAATGCGTGGAGATTATGAGAGCGGGCGGTCCCACGGGATGTGCCGTGAAGGACAGCAAGGTATATGGTAAAATATACAAGGAGTACTGCATGAAAACTGTTTGAGTAAAGCTAAAAAAGCAGGTGGTTTCAACTTGAGAAAGGGTGCACTTGATTATTTGATATTATTTATAAAGCGGGTTTAAAACTAGCCAAGACAAGCTTAAAGCGAAACGGGCCTGGAACAACAAGTTTAAACAAGCTTAGACAAGTTTAAACAGGCTTAAATAAACTGCAAGTTTAAAAGATGCATCAATTTTTGCTTAATTTAAATATTTTTGCTTGACTAAAATATTTCTGCTTAATTTTAATTTAAATAAAAATAACTTGTCACGG
>JAAZDH010000264.1 GCA_012512865.1 Clostridiaceae bacterium
GGTGTGTCGATTACATTAATCTTATATTCTTTCCATTCGCAAGGAGCCAATGCGGTATTAATAGAGAACTTCCTTTTAATCTCCTCCGGGTCATAATCGGTTGTAGTCGTTCCATCGGGTACCTTTCCAAACCTGTCCAACACACCCGTATTAAAAAGCATCGCTTCAGCTAGCGTAGTCTTACCTGTCCCGCCATGGCCAAGCAAGCAAACATTTCGAAGCTTTTCAATAGTATAATTTTTCATGATTATAAAATCTCCCCCTTATTATGTATTGTATGTAATGTCCTGGCATGGTACATTCTCATATTCAATTGCAACATGGTCATAAGCTGATGCAATACCAACATGATAATATTTGTTTACCATGACCGTATATATAAATATAAATATAATACTAACATAATAGCATTAGCACAATTATTCTTGCCTGGTTATATTTGCATAATTGCACTTGTATAATTATATCTGCACAACTTGTTGCTTGCATACTATATATTATATTATTTGCCTGACATTTATCAATATATAAGCTCAATATACATTAAGCCGCGACACATCATATTATTACATATCATATTATTACATATATTATACATTTAACCCGCAAAATAATACTATCAAAATAAGCTGTTTTTAATAACCCCGTTTTAATTTCCTGTTTTTAAATCGTTTAATGCGTTTTCAGGCGTTTAAAATGCATTTAAGGCATTTTTCAAGGCATTTGTTCTATTATAACATACAATCCCCGATTTTGAACAGTTTTTTTGCATCATTTTCTTTAAAAAGGTACAAGCCTCATGTCTTGACATTAACGGTATTGCAATGTAAAGTAAAAATAACAATTTGTCTCAAGGAAGGTTGTAAAAATATGATAGTTGTAATGAAGCCCGATTCCCGGGATACAGATATAAAAAATATTTGCAGCATCCTTGAATCCCTCGGGCTTGGCGTTCATATTTCAAAAGGCACCGAGAGAACAATCATAGGTGTCATCGGGGACAAGAGATTGCTGAAAGACATACCTATTGATTTAATGCCGGGCGTTGAAAAGCTCGTCCCCATAGTTGAACCCTATAAACTTGCCAGCAAATCCTTTCACCCGGAACCAAGCATAATAGACATAAACGGAGTTAAAATCGGCAGCAGGGAAATAGTGCTCATGGCCGGCCCCTGTGCAGTGGAAAGCCATGAACAGGTAATGGAAGCTGCCTTGGCGGTAAAAAGGTCCGGGGCAAAGTTTTTGCGGGGCGGAGCGTTTAAACCAAGGACTTCTCCCTATTCGTTCCAGGGACTGGAGGAAGAAGGCTTGAAAATCTTGAAAGAAGCCAGGGATGCTGCGGGTTTGCTGATAATAAGCGAGGTTACCAGCGAGAAGTCGCTGGAAATCGCGGAAAAATACGTTGACATGGTGCAGGTGGGAGCAAGAAATGCCCAAAATTTTCAACTTCTCAGGGAAATAGGCCGTTCAAAAAAACCCGTTCTTTACAAGCGGGGGCCATCAACAACCATTGAAGAATGGCTTAATGCTGCCGAGTACATCATGAGCGAAGGCAATTATAACGTGGTGTTGTGCGAAAGAGGGATAAGGACATTTGAAAATGCTACAAGAAACACCCTTGATATAAGTGCCGTACCAGTCATAAAATCACTGAGTCATCTTCCCATAATAGTTGACCCGAGCCATGCAACCGGCAAGTCCCAATATGTGCAGCCCCTTTCCAAGGCGGCAATTGCAGCAGGTGCGGACGGGTTGATAATTGAAGTTCATCCGAATCCCATGTGTGCCTTGTCCGATGCATCACAGCAAATCACCCCGGCTGATTTTGACATATTGTGCAGGGATATATCGAAAATAGCGCCGATAGTCGGCAGGGAATTCATTTACGGCGGGAAACTTAATTGAGTGGGATCATTTATAGTCTCGATTAAACGCAATCATTTATAGCGGGGAATGCATGTATAATGTTGATCAATAATAACAAAAACAGCATTTGCGATAATAATCGCAATTATAATTTATATTTTGAATGTCCTGGTAATCGTACCGGCGATTTCAATAACAGCAATAGCTGCAATTATAATTGCAACAGCAATTTCAATGATAATTGCGATGACAAGTGCAGTGATAATTGCAGTGACAATTGTAATGAGACCCGCGATGTCAGCTTCAGCAACAAAAGATTTACAATAATCGGGCTGGGATTAATAGGGGGATCCCTTGCCAAGGCTTTTCGCCAGTATCTTGGTACCATAGACATTGCATCTGTAGATACAAACAAGGAATCGCTAAGACAGGCACTGAAAGACGGCACCATTTCCCATGCCTTTACAGGAGTAAATGAACATGTATTGAAATCAGACGTCATTTTCATATGTACGCCCGTCAGGACTACAATTGATTATATAAAGAAGCTTTATGGGAAAACAAGACCCGGCTGTATAGTTACGGATGTTGGAAGCACAAAAGGCGAAATAATAGATTATATAAACAGCCTGCGCGATCCTCCCTGCTTCATTGGCGGCCATCCAATGACCGGCATGGAAAAATGCGGGTATGCTGCCAGCCTGCCTCACCTTTTTGAAAATGCTTACTATATTTTAACGCCTTCCAAGAGCTCCAGCAAGGAATCCCTTGATTTCATGTCATGGCTTATAAGGGATATTGGAGGCATACCCCTGGTGATTGATGCAACCACCCATGACAGGGCAACGGCAGGTATCAGCCACGTGCCCCACATTATAGCTTCCGCCCTCGTGAACCTGGTAAGGGAAATCGATTCACCCGACGGAAAAATGCAAATGCTGGCTGCAGGAGGTTTCAAGGATATAACCAGGATTGCCTCTTCCGATCCTGAAATGTGGCAGGATATTGTCCTTAGCAACAAGGAACAAATAGAAGATATCTTGAACCTTTATACCAGCATGCTGCATGGTATTCTGCAATATATCAGAGAAAACCGGGTCGCGGAAATACACGGGTTCTTTGAATCGGCAAAGAATTTCAGGGACTCTTTTGCCGGTGGAAGGAAAGGCCCGATTGCCCCCCTTTACCAGCTAACCGTAGATGTGGTTGACAGACCCGGTA
>JAAZDH010000265.1 GCA_012512865.1 Clostridiaceae bacterium
CTCTCCCACATTCCTGGGATTCATAAAATGTTCTATAACTTTTTCCCTATACATACTTATTACCCCTCATATCTAAAGTCTATATTTAGCGCATCTTTTGCTTAAAGCCTATTGCACCTTCGCATATTGATGCCTATTACTAATACATCTTGTTAATACATCTTGACGTTAATTCATATTAACCTGTTATAAACTCGTTTAAATTCAATTTAAACTCACTTTAGTTCATTTAAAACTCATTTTAAATTTATTTTAACACACTCGCTGTTATATTCGGAAAGGGTTGATTCATATAATGGAGACATTTCCCTTAACCTTTCCACTATACCCGGCAAAACCTCCATGAGGTAATCTATATCTTCATGAGTATTATCCTCTCCAAAAGTCAACCTTAATGAACCATGGGCAATTTCATGGGGGAGGCCGATTGCCATTAAAACATGGGAAGGGTCCAATGAGCCCGAAGTGCATGCTGAACCGCTTGATGCGGCTATTCCCTTCATGTCAAGCAACAGCAAAAGCGATTCCCCTTCTATGAACTCGAAAGAAAAATTGGCATTTCCCGGCAACCGTTTTTCCCTGTGCCCGTTAAGACGTACATGGGGGATTTTGCTTAATACTTCATTAATGGTCCTTTCTCTTAATTCAAGTAATTTTTTGTTGTAACTGTCCATGTTCAAGGTTGCAATTTCTATTGCCTTTCCAACCCCTACTATTCCTGCAACATTTTCTGTACTTGCCCGTCTTCCCCTTTCCTGGGCTCCGCCATGAATAAATGATGCTATTTTTGTTCCCCGCCGTATATAAATGGCGCCCACTCCTTTAGGCCCGTAAAATTTATGGGCGGACAATGACAGCAAATCAACGTTAATATTATTAACGTCAATTTTTATATTCCCGACTGCTTGTACCGCATCGGTATGAAAAAGAATTCCTTTTTCTTTCGCTATCTTTCCTATTTCTGCAATCGGTTGTATTGTTTCAATTTCATTGTTTGCATACATTATGGAAACCAGGATTGTATCAGGTCTTATGGCTTCCCTTACCTTCTCCGCATCCAGGAGCCCGTCATTGTCAACTGGAAGGTATGTTACCTCGAAACCTTCTTTTTCAAGGAATTTGCATGCATTAAGGACAGCATGGTGTTCAATCTTGCTCGTAATTATATGTTTTCCCTTTTTCCTGTTGGCGTATGCCACACCTTTTATTGCCCAGTTATCGGCTTCAGTTCCTGAGCCCGTAAAAAATATCTCTTCGGCCTTTGCTCCCAACGCCAGCGCAACCCTATCCCTTGCATTTTCAATAGCTTTCTTGCTTTCCCTGCCCAATGCATAGATCGAGGAGGCATTGCCATATTTCCCTTTTAAATAGGGCATCATTTCCTCCAGCACTTCTGGTTTTACGGGTGTGGTAGCTGCATGGTCAAAATATATATATCTATTCATAACACGACTCCTTTATACCGTAAATATGCAAAGTTTAATTATATTATCTTATTCTACCCATGTTTTGCTATATAATAACACAATCATAATCTCATGGCCGCAGCGTTATAGTTGCATGATCGCAGCTTTAATCGCACAGCTTTAGCAATCCTTCAGGTTCTTTTCCTTCGTGCCTCAAGCCATTCCTTTATCCTTGTTTCATAACCGTTGGATGAAGGTTCATAATATATTGTACCCTTCATTTCATCGGGCAAATACTGTTGGTCCACGATATTTCCAGGGTAATCGTGGGCATATTTATAACCTTGGCCATAACCCAGTTCCTTCATTTCCGGCTTTACAGGATTCCTAAGATGCATGGGAACCTCCCCGGTCCTCTTGTTTGCTACATCATGCAATGCCTTTCCAATAGCAACATATGCTGAATTTGATTTGGGGCTTGTAGCTACAGTTATTGCAGCATGGGACAGGATAATCCGGGCTTCCGGCAAGCCTATCATTTTTACCGCTTCTGCCGCAGCCACTGCCACCTGGAGTGCCGTAGGATTTGCCAATCCCACATCTTCCGATGCTGCAATAATAATTCTTCTCGCGAGGAATTCAGGGTCTTCCCCGGCATATAAAGCTCTTGCAAGGTAGAAAACTGCTGCATCGGGATCGCTTCCCCGCATGGATTTTATAAAAGCGCTGATATTGTCATAATGGCTGTCGCCTGTCTTGTCAAAAACAACAGGCCTTTTCTGTACACACTCCTTAACTGTATCAATGTCAACAAGGATTTTGCCGTCCTCTCCAATATCCGATGTTATCACCGCCAATTCAAGGGCGTTTAGCGCAACCCTTGCATCTCCGTTTGAAACATCCGCGAGAAATTCCACCGCATCATCATCAACCTGCAGGTTATATTCGCCAAGTCCCCTTTCCTTGTCTTCCAAGGTATTTCTTATAATCCTTTTTATATGATTTTTTTCAAGGGGTTTTAGCATGAAAACAAAAGAACGGGATATCAAAGCCTTGTTAACTTCAAAAAAGGGATTTTCGGTAGTTGCCCCAATAAGTATTATTGTACCGTTTTCAACATAAGGTAAAAGGGCTTCTTGCTGCATTTTGTTAAAACGGTGTATTTCATCGATAAACAAAACGGTTTTTCCTGCAGGGTTTAGAAATTGATTCTGGGTGTCTGCAACTATCTTCTTTATATCCCCTACCCCGGCAGTTACTGCATTCAGCTGCTTGAAATCGGTTTTTGTCGTATAAGCAATAACCCTTGCCAGGGAAGTCTTTCCTGTACCGGGAGGCCCGTAAAGAATAATCGACTTTATCCTGTCTGCTTTGATCATCCTGTACAGGAGCCTGTCTTTACCTATAATATCTTCCTGGCCTACAAATTCATCAAGCGTCCGCGGACACATCCTGTAAGCCAAAGGTTCCCTTTTATCCTGCATTTCTTAAATATCACCTTTTCCTGTTAAACCGTTAAACATACAAGGGAAATCTATTGCAAAGATTCTTTACCCTTCTGATAACTTTTTCCCTTGAGTTGTTAAAATCGGTCAAGGTTAAATGTATCAAGCCGGCAATCTCGGCCATTTCTTCTTCTTTCATCCCGCGCGTCGTAACCGCCGGGGTACCCAGCCTTATACCGCTTGTTACAAACGGGCTCCTGGTATCAAAGGGGATTTCGTTTTTATTAACCGTGATTCCCACCTCGTCCAGCATTAATTGGGCATTATTACCTGTAATATCCTTGTTTGTTAAATCAACCAGCAATAAATGGTTGTCCGTACCACCTGATACCAGGTTGAAGCCTTTTTCAACCAAGGCATCTCCCAAGGCCTTCGCGTTTTTAACTATTTGCTTTTGATATTCCTTGAATTCCTCGGTAAGGGCTTCTTTAAAGCTTACCGCCTTTGCAGCTATTACATGCATCAGGGGTCCTCCTTGTGTACCCGGAAATACTGCGCTGTCAATCTTTTTTGCCATTTCGCTTTTACACAGGATCAGGCCTCCCCTGGGGCCACGCAATGTCTTATGTGTTGTCGATGTAACAATGTCTGCATGCGGAATCGGGCTCGGATGAAGGCCCGCAGCTACAAGACCTGCTATATGTGCCATATCAACCATGAGGGCGGCTCCCATTTCATCGGCTATTTGCTTGAAAGCTTCAAAATCAATTATCCTGGGGTATGCACTTGCGCCTGCGATTATCAAATTGGGCCTTTTTTCTTTTGCTATGCGGCGCACCTCATCATAATCTATACGGCACGTATTCCTGCTTACACCATATGATACAGCATTAAAATATCTCCCTGAAATATTCTTGGACATTCCATGGGATAAATGGCCCCCGTGGGAAAGCGACATACCCAGGATGGTATCACCGGGGTTTAGTACCGCAAAAAAAGCTGCCATGTTTGCCTGGGCCCCTGAATGGGGTTGAACATTCGCATGCTCGGCTTTAAACAGCTCTTTTGCCCTTTGCCTTGCAAATTCTTCCACTATGTCAACGTATTCGCATCCACCGTAATAGCGTTTTCCAGGGTATCCCTCGGCATACTTGTTGGTAAGGGGGCTGCCAAGGGCTTTTAGTACAGCCGGGCTGACAAAATTTTCAGAAGCTATTAATTCTATTTTATTCCTTTGCCTGTCTATTTCTTTTTCTATTGCTGACGCAACTTCTGGGTCCACTTCATGGATTTCTTGTAGATTTATCATTATTCCTTTGTACCTCCTTGTTAGATTTAATCCTGCATGAAACACGCCCTCTCATTTTATGTATACATGTCTTTTATTTTGCTTATTTTATGTAATATTTTGTAATGATGATTATTACCAGGTTTAAGTTTAAACTTTAAACAACTCATCGGGCCCCGGCTGCTCTATTATTGCTGCCTTGTTTCCCTTGTATAAAATCTTCTCTTTTTCTCCTGTAATCCTGCCTATTATTGTTGCCTTTATTCCGTTAGACTCCAGTTCTTTAACCAATCCTTCCCCATCGCTGCAGGTTATTACCATGCAACCGCTTGATATCAGGCGAAGAGGGTCTATGGAATACAGCCGGCATATTTTTTCAGTTTCATGGGCTACAGGTATGCTTTCATAATATGTAACCAACCCTTTTCCCGACGCTTCTGCAACTTCCCACAATGCGCCAAGCACACCGCCTTCGGTTACATCATGCATTGCATTTACACCAAATCTCCCTGCAATAATTCCTTCCTTGACGACGCTTATATTTTCTATAAAGGCTTTTGCCCTGTTAACAAACTCTTCGCCAAACTTTTCCGAGAGGATCTTTTCCTTGTCATGTGCTATTATGGCCGTTCCTTCCATGCCCGCGGTTTTAGTCAGGATAATGCTGTCCCCTTCTTTCGCACCTGAAGATGTTACAAGCTTGTTTTTCGGCACCTTGCCTATGGCGGTGGTTACTATGACAAAGCGTGTAACCGAGGTCGTAATCTCGGTATGCCCTCCCATGATATCTACATTTAACGAATCGGCTGTTTCAGAAAGCTGGGTCATTATGGTTTCGATATCAGCATCATAAGTGCCGGGAGGAGCCAATATGGTTACTAAAAGACCCAGGGGTTCGGCACCGCATGCAGCTACATCATTGCATGAAACGTGGACGGCAATCCTGCCCACTTCGTTTATGGCGCCTGTGACCGGGTCGTTTGAAAGAACGCAGGTATAGTTATCAAAATCCACGGCGCAGCAATCTTCTCCAACCCTTGGCCTTAGTATTACCTCGCTTCGTTTATTGTTTAACTTGCCCAGGACTGTTTTATTTAGTATATCGTTTGGAACCTTGCCTATTTCCATTATCCCCATTATTGCCGTACCCCTTCAAACAATCTATAACTATTTTCCTGCAACAATTTAATAATGTCAATATTTTAATATTTTAAATATTCCGGCATTTCAGCCGTAGGATATAGAAATGGTTTCGGTGCCTTCCATGGCTTCTTTCACCAATTTGTCGATATCCAGCCTTGATTCTGCTATCAATACTTTTTCAAGCCTTGGTTTTGTTTCCGGGTGCTTGGCTACAAACAGCGTACAACAGTCTTCATACGGCAATATAGAGGTTTCATACGTGCCAATATTTCTTGCAATATCGACTACCTCATTCTTATCCATCCCGACCAGCGGCCTGAAAACAAGCATGTTTGTTGCAGCATTGGTTACCAAAAGGCTTTGTAATGTCTGGCTTGCAACCTGGCCCAGGCTCTCACCGGTAATCAATGCCATTGAACCTGTTGATTCCGCCAGCTTCCCGGCTATTTTCATCATCATTCTCCGCATGATAATTGTTATCATGTCATGGGGGCATTTCTCGGAGATTTCCAGCTGGATATTTGTAAAGGGAACTACGTGAAGGTCTATATTATGGCAGTACAAGGATAAAATTTTAACAAGTTCAATGACTTTTTCCTTGGATCTCTCACTGGTATAGGGGTAACTATGGAAATGTACCGCCTCTATCATAATTCCTCTTTTTGCCATCATCCACCCGGCGACAGGGCTGTCGATACCTCCTGAAAGCAACAGCATGGCTTTCCCCCCGGTTCCAACCGGCAAGCCTCCGTAACCTTTTATCAATTCCGTGTATATGTACGTGAGATCCCTTACCTCCACGTTAACGACAAAGGATGGGTTATTCACATCCACTTTTAGCACCGGGAGCTCCATCAAGAGGTATCTTCCCAGCTCCCTGTTGATTTCCGGGGAATCCATGTAAAACTTCTTGTTCTCCCTTTTTGTCTCCACCTTGAATGAAGTGCCCGTACCCTTGTCAATAGCCTCCTTTGCGACCTGCAAGGCGCACTTTTTTATCTCATTGAATTCGTTATCAACACAAAAGGCGGGGCTTACGGACATAATGCCGAATACATTCTTCAGCCTGTTAATAGCCGCTTGTACGTCGTATCCTTCATCTTCAGGTTCAACATATATTCTTCCCCTTTTCTTTTTTATTCTGGATTTTCCCGTCACCCGCAGCACTTTTTTAATGTTCTCAATCAGGGTGTTTTCAAAAAAGGGCCTGTTCAGTCCTTTTAGCATTATTTCCCCGTATCTTATCAATATAACCTTTTTCATGATGTTTATTACCCCTATCTGGTTAATTTAATATATTTAGCATAGTTGCCTTTTACCTATTGTTCTTTCTTGGCCTGCCTGCATCTTTACCATGTTTTTTTGCCTTCCGCCGCCTTTTACTTGACGCTCTTTTCCATGCCTTTTACTTGATACCCTGTTCCAGCCCTTTTATTTAATATTCTTTCTTAGCTTTGGTATTATATTGCAAAGATTCTCAATTGTATATACAATATCGCTGTTATTATTTTGCGCTGAAAAGCTGATACGGATTGCCCCTTCCATGCTGGCAGGCTCCAGCCTCATGGCTTGCAGCACATGGCTGTACCTGTTTTTATCCCTCCTGGAAGAACAAGCGGAACCTGTCGATACGTAGATATCTTTTTCCTCAAGATAATGAAGGAGCACTTCGGCCTTGATATTGTTAAAATATAAACTTAATATATAGGGTGAAGAATTATCCGGCGATATTATGCCAAAATCATCAATATTATCCTTTAACATTTCAACAAATGTCTTTTTTAAGCTAATAACCTTCTCCATGTTCTTGTCTATATTCTCATGTACAATTTCGGCTGCAATTCCAAAACCACTGATTCCCGGGACATTTTCCGTGCCGGAACGCATCGAGTAC
>JAAZDH010000266.1 GCA_012512865.1 Clostridiaceae bacterium
CCCAAGTAACCCGTACCCAATCATTAGTATTTTATATTATTTTACCCATATTTTCAATACCACCAAGATAATATAATTAAATTTTTAACAAAGTTTAAATCATCGCGCCATACTAGGCATTTTACCTGTCTTACCTTCTTATTCAATGTGCCTTGTTTTTCATTCATTACATCCCGCTTATAGCAGCCTTTATTGTATCCTGCTTAACTTTTATTCTGCCCTGCTTTTTTATTTCTATGCGGTTTCATCCCCTTGTGGTTTCATTTCCGTGCGGTTTTATCTCCGCCCGGTTTCATTTCCGCACAGCCTCACCCCTGCGCTTTCACTCCAGTTCAGCAAGGGCTTCCTTTAGTTTTTCCCTTATTTTTATATTTTGAGGACACTTTTCTTCGCCCGCCCCGCATTCAATGCAATCGGCGGGGGAGGCGCCATGGTTTTCATCCGTCCCGATTCCTTTAAACTGGGATTTCGCGTAATCCGTGAGCCCGTATACCCTGTGATAATTCATTATGTTGAATACCCGCGGTATTTTTATGCCCCGGGGGCACGGCAGGCAATACTCGCATCCGGTGCAATAAAGCTCGGCAAGTCTCTTGTTTTCCTCGAAGGTTTCATTAATCCTTCTTATATCTTCTTCGCTCAAAGGTTCCTCGATCGAGGCCACCCGGGCGTTTTCCTCCACCATTTCCAGGGTGTTCATGCCCGACAGGGCACAGCATACATTGGGATTGGCCAGTACAAACCTCAGTGCTACCTCGGGAGTGCTCCCGGCTTTTCCCCCCAGCGATTGCCTTATTACCTCGGAAGGGCTGGCAAGCCTTCCTCCCCCGACAGGGCCCATTATCACAACTCCAAGACCTTTTTCCCTTGCATAGGCTATGGCATGCTCATTTGCCCTGTCCAGGAGATTGTACTGGCACAACAGGGTTTCAAATATGCCGGTATCGATTAGTTCGATCATCACTTCCGGCTTGTCGTGGAAAGAAAATGATATGTGCTTAATGATGCCTTCTTCTTTAGCTTTTTGGGCATCCTCCAATAAATCAAATTTGAGAACCAGGTTTTCCCATTTATCTTTATTAACGCTGTGAAAATGGTAAAAATCAATATAATCCACATCCAGCTTTTTTAGCTGTTCTTCAAGGATTCTCCTGTAATCGGATTTTTCTTTAATATCCCAAAGTGGTGATTTTGTTGAGACATAAACCTTGTTCCTGTAACCTTTTATTGCTTTTCCAACCACGATCTCACTCATTTTGCCGCAGTAACCATACGCAGTATCAATGTAGTTAACACCAAGGTCAAATGCCCTGTGTATAATTTCAATGGATTTATCTTCGTCCACCATCCTGTTGCCATTCTTTTCGTATTCCGGCAGGCGCATCGCTCCAAATCCCAGGGCTGAAATTATGACCCCGGTATTCCCAAATTTCCTGTACTTCATATGATCACCCCAATATTTTTTTTACAAGCAAGTATCCTTGAATGTTCTTAAAAAGCCTTAATCTTTCCTGTTTATCGTTAATAGAGCTTATTTTTCTAAAACGCCATAATAGAACTTTATGTTTCTTAATGCTTCTTAACCTCAATTAATTCTTATGCATTGCATAATTGCCATTATTAATACATTTTAATAGCCATTATTTTTATATTCTACCACAAAATAACCTGTAGATCACAAAAATTTAGTCCCCGAACCCAACTCCAATGCTTTTTGCTATCCTAACAAGCTCCCCGTCGGGCGGCACCGTTTTGATTTTTTCCACGGCTTCCTCAAGGGGAACAGCAGTTATGACATCCCCTTTAAGGCTTATCATCTTGCCGAACTCGCTCCTGTTTACCAGTTCGACAGCAGCCACCCCAAACCTCGTGGATAATATCCTGTCGTAAGGTATGGGTCTTCCTCCCCTTTGCAGGTGCCCCAGTACCGTAACCCTTGTTTCGATACCCGTTATCTTTTCTATTTCATCGGCTATCTTGTTGCCAATACCGCCCAATCTTACAGGGTCGGGGCTGTCCTTTATCACCTTGCTCACCACCACTTCTCCCTTTACGGATTTGGCTCCCTCGGCAACCACCACGATGCTGAAATGCTTGCCAGCCTGCTTCCTCTCCATTATTTTTTCGGCCACCTTGTTTATATCGTATGGAATCTCGGGTACCAGTATTACATCGGCCCCGCCTGCAATTCCGGCTTTTAAAGCTATCCACCCGGCATACCTTCCCATAACTTCGAGTATCATGACCCTATGGTGTGATTCCGCCGTCGAATGAAGCTTATCAATGGCATCCGTTGCCGTATCCACGGCCGTCATGAATCCGAAGGTAAAGTCGGTTCCCGAAAGGTCATTGTCTATGGTTTTAGGTACTCCTACAACTTTAAGCCCTTTCCGCCAGAAATCCCTCGCACTGCTAAGGGTTCCGTCACCACCTATAATTATCATGCAATCGATACCAAGGGCCCTGGCATTTTCGATTGCAACATCCGACATATCCTTGTACACGGCCTCCCCGTTTTCTTCCACCTTGAAATTGAACGGGTTGTCCCTGTTCGACGTTCCCAGTATCGTGCCTCCCTTGTCCAGAATACCCGAAGCATCATCCGGGCCAAATTTCATGTACTGGTTCAGGACAAAGCCCCTGTAACCATCCCTGAATCCAAATACCTCCCATCCATACTTGAACATGGCGGTTTTTGCAACGGCCCTCAAAACCGCGTTTAAACCCGGGCAATCCCCTCCGCCTGTCAAAATACCTATGCGTTTAATCATCCTTACATCCCCCTTTTATTCATTGATTACCAATCCTGGAAACCCGCTGATGCTGTCTTCTTAACTCATTGATGCTGCCTTCTTAGCACATTGATGCTGTCTTTTTAACCCATTGACGCCGTATTACTTGATACCTTGTTTGTCAATTTCCAATCCAAAAAACCCGTTTTGTCTCAAGGCTTCATACAGTATTATAGCAACCGAGTTCGACAAGTTCAAAGACCTGTTTTCTTTTACCATTGGGATTCTTATGCAATACTCCCGGTTTTCTTCAAGCAAATCCCGGGGCAGCCCGGCCGTTTCCTTCCCAAAAACAATGAAACAGTCCATGGGATAACACACATCCGTATACAGCCTGGAGGCCTTTGTAGTTGCATAATAAAAAGTATTGGACGGGTATTTTTCTTTAAGCTCCCTGAAACTGTCGTAATAATGCAGTTCCAGCATGTCCCAGTAATCAAGCCCAGCCCTTTTTAAGTACTTGTCTTCCAATGAGAATCCAAGGGGCCCCACAAGGTGAAGGGCTGTTCCCGTTGAAACACAGGTTCGGGCTATATTACCCGTGTTTTGCGGTATTTCCGGTTCAACCAGCACTACATTCAAAACCAAACCATCTCCTCCATCATCCCTGTTCCCATTCCCCCCGTCCCTATTGCTTGTGCCTGGCTTTCTTCCTGCACCTTAAATAAAAATCAAGCAGCACCGGCCTTTTTATATGTACTGCCTTTGCCGGGCACAATTCCTGGCAGCAAAAGCACCGTATGCAGTCTTTAATATTCATTCCGGGTTTATTGTTTTTCATGCGGATAACCTTTGCCGGGCATATTTTTACGCATTCACCGCAGCTTATGCATATATCATGCCTGAATACAGGGGATGGTTTTAACATGTTAATGATAAATTTCATGATGCCCCTGTCGTAATACATGATTGCCTTTAAAGTATCCAGCTGGGGCATGTGAAAACCATCCACCATGAAAGATTCAAAATTGTCACAGTCTACTTTTATTTCTTCGAAAGCGGCCGGGCACAAGTTCCGCTTTACCGCCTGGTTTATGATGGGGATATGGAGAGGATCAACTCCAACCAGCCTTAGGGCGGTAAAATCCACCTCGAACCCATCCTCCCCCGCCAGCAGGAATCCCATTTGTTTTGGGTTCCCGGCGGTAGGACCTGCCCCGTCCATTCCCACAACAGCATCCATTATATTAAGGGAAGGCTTCATACTAAGATAAATATCAATCAACGCATTTGCAAATTCTGCATAGCCGGGCATCCTCACGTGGTACTCGGCCTTTAATTCGCCCGGCACCGCCCCGAACATGTTTTTCACAGCCCCGGTATAGGCCATCTGTCCGTGGGTCTTAAGCTTGGGCAGGTTAATTATCACGTCTGCTTCCGCCAGCGCTTTAAGAACCGTAACCTTTTTCAAGTACATTCCTTCCGGGTTTTCCACGTCAACCTCGTACAAGTTGTAATTCAATTCCGCCCCGGCTTCCATGGCGGCTTTTTCAATGCCGCACACGGAATAAACGCTTTTCAAGGAGGTCAAGGTAAAAAACCCGCCCGGGCTTTCCACTATAGTGGCAATACCTCCCGCCTCCCTTACCAGCCTTGCCACTGCTTTTACCACGGAAGGGTGGGTTGTTGCCGCCTCCCCGGGGTTTTTCTTTTTTACAAGGTTGGGTTTTAAAGCAACCCTCATCCCCTGCTTAATATACTTTTCGATTCCTCCTAAACGGTCAACAGCCCTGCAGACCGTGTTATACACTCTTTCATCGTCATAGTCGGTGCACCTTTCTATTACCACCAAGCCCAATGTTAATTCTCCCCTATGATATTTTACAGGAATAAACCTGCAAAACTTAAGCTTACAAAGTATATAAAAATATTTTATATGAAAGGGACTTAAATATCAAACGACAATCGCGAAGGAATTAAAAAAACAAGGAGCGAATCTTCATAAGTAAATCCGCTCCTTTAAACCTGCTCCTTTTTTATCTTCCCTATCTCAAATTCTCCTCGCATGCTTATACTTTCTTGAACCGGGCCTCATCGTACACGGGCTGGGTCCACAGCATCGCCCCATGCTCACTGATTACCTGGACCCTGATATACATCTCATCGCCTCTAATTTTGTACAACCCATATTCTCCGCATTGCTCGGACAACACTTCACCATTTTTCCCGGTAAAGATGTACTTATTTTCCTTAACATGCTTGTTGGCCGCCCTTGCACTTATCCTGACAAATTCCTGGTCGCATTCAAAACCGGTAAGTTCCATCCCCGTTGAAACATAAAAACTGCCGTTTTGTATTGAATCCTGCACAGCTTTAAAATCTTTCCGGGATGAATAAATCATGTTGTAAGTCCTTGCAAGGTCATACCACCTGTGAAAATCATCATTTCCAAATCCCCAAACCAGCCGGCCCCTTGAAAGCAGGTAGTCCCATACATCGGTTGCAAGGCCTGTGCCGGTCAGGCGGAAAATAAGTCCGTTATATATTTCAATACTGGTATATCCCTTTAACCGGTCAAGGTCCTGGATTTCAGGTACGTTTTGCGCAGATGCCCAAGGTTGTGCCAGGAACTCGATCTCTTGAGTCTTGCAAGTTGCATCCCTAGTATTTTCCATGTTCCAATGCGGCCTTATACATAGCCAGGACGTTTTCCACCGGTACATCGGCCTGTATATTATGGGCGGAACAAAGTATATATCCGCCGCCGGGAGCCATGGTTTTTATTCTTTCAATAACTTCACGGGTTACGTCGGCAGGCGTACCGTATGGAAGGGTGTTCTGAATATCTATACCGCCCTGGAAGCATATGTATTTACCGTACTCCTCTTTTATTTTCTTAAGATCCATGCCCTTGGCACGGGGTTGAAGGGATTGAAGTATATCGAGGCCGCAGTCGATAAAGTCAGGTATGAGTTCTGCTATGGCACCGCATGTATGGTGCATAACCGCAATACCATAGCTGTGTGCAAGATCGATGAATTTTTTAAATCCCGGTTTAATAAATTTCCTCCACATCTCAATGCTTGTCATCAGCCCGTTTTGGGTCCCGAAATCATCTCCCATGAAGAATATGTCTATTCCACCCCGGGCATTTTCAAAAATATTCCTGTTATATTCAAGGTAGAAATCCACGAGCCTTTCAAAAATCGCCTCCATAATCCTGGGGTTTAACGCCAGGTCAAGCATTGCCTGTTCCACGCCCCTCAGGTACATGGCCGGTTTCAGCTGGGCAGTCCTGTTAAGCCTGTCGCCACCGCACACAACAGCATAGCCATCATGCTTCTTGCACATGGAAGCAACTTGCGAGTAATCATACCAGCCAGGTGACGGCCAGTGACCATATGATTCAATATCTTTAACAGTTTGTGCAGATGCAAGGGGAGGATCTATAACATGCTCATAACTTCCTTTTTCCGGGTTTTGCGGATCTATCATGACGGTTTTCCGCCTTACACCCCATATGTCACAAGCAGAACCATCTTCAAACTTCTCAAGTTCCGGGCCGGTATAAACGGTACCCTCAATATATCTAAAATCGATGCCATGCCTTTTAAGGAGTTTTTCATATTCCCGGACGTCAAGTGCTTTCATCAGCCTTTGCGTTATCAATTTATCGGCCCAGTAATCAACGGGCACCCTGTCAGGCTGTTTAAGTTTTATTGCTGTATTTGCCCTTTCCTTGGAATTCACGCTAATTTTCCCCCGAATCAAGCTATAAATTACAATCTCATTTCATTCAATATCTCACTCATGTTACCTACTTTTTCTATTACTGAATCAAACCTTCTTATGGCTATGCACACGTACAGGCTATCGAGGACAGCAATCTGTGCGATACGTGAAGATACCGCCTCCCTCATAAATTGCGTCTCAGCCGCGGAAGTAACCAGCTTTATATCTGAATACCCTGTTATCGGGCTTTTATTAAAGCTTGTAATACATATGGTCTTTGCGCCTTTCTCCCTGGCAATCTGGAGGGCCCGGACAGTATCCTTGGTCCTGCCGGTATGCGAAATGCCAAAAGCAACACATTCTTTATCCAGCATGCTTGCAGACACCTTGCTTATATGCGGGTCAGTTGCAATAAAAGCCGGGAGCCCTATTCTCATCAGCCTGTAGTAAGCATCTGAAGCTATCGTAGCCGATGTGCCCACACCGTAGAATTCTATCCTTTTTGCCTTAAGCAGTGCATCGACCGCCCTTTCCATCTCATTGATATCCAATGTTTTTACTGTGTCGATCAAAGTCTGTATGCTGGATTTGAACACCTTTGACGTGACGGTCCGGGTATCATCCCCTTCTTGTATGTCTTCATATATCAGGTCCACCGGCCTCGCGAGGTTTTTCGCCAGGTTGATTCTTAAAGCAGAAAATCCCTTAAAACCAAGCTTGTTACAGAACCGGATTATGCTTGAGCCGGCAACACCCGCCTTGTCGGACAATTGGGCAACTGTCATGTGAACGACATCTTCATGGTTTTCAAGAATAAAATCCGCTATCTTCTTTTCCACTTCAGACATCGACGGGTATAAACTCCTTATTTCAACCAGGCAATCATTTCGTTCACCCATTATAAGCCCCCGAGCTTTCAATATAATTCACAAGTGCTTTTGGTAAAATAGCCTGCATAGTTTTTTGTTTTCGAAACTACTATATCACACTTAGGAATAAAATTCAATAGTAAAATTAAATATTCGAATTTTATTCCATAAAGTGCAGTAATGTACCAATTCTTGAATAAATACATTTTTTCTACCTTTTGGCTTTTGACTTGGAAGCAACGGATACAAGGTAGCCGAAAAATATTGCAGCTGCAATTCCTGCAGCCGCAGCCCTCACTCCACCCGTGAAAGCTCCAAGTAGGCCATACTGGTCAACATCCCTGAAGGCCCCCCTTGTCAATGTGTATCCAAAGCCTGTCAACGGTATTGTTGCCCCGGCACCTCCAAAATCAGCAATTTTCTCGTATATACCAAGCGCTCCCAGTACTGCCCCTGTCGTGACAAATAAAACAAGTATCCGGGCAGGAGTGAGTTTCGTTTTATCGATTAATACTTGACCTATGGCGCAAATGATGCCACCTACCAAAAATGCATACAGGACTTTCATAAACATCATTGCTTCATCTCCCGAACAACTAGGTGTTTTTTTATTCAATTACCTTTATACGGCTTTTTATTTTCATTTTAATCCTAATCCTATTCTTTACTTTTTTTCTTGGTTCATGCCTCTATAGTAACAGCGTGGGCTATCGATGGAATGGTCTCGCCCTGCTGGGTGCTTGTAGGGTTCAACAACGCTCCGGTTGCAACCAGGAGCAGCTTTTTTATCCTTCCCTCCAGCATCTCCTTGTAAATATGCCCGGCAAATACGGTCGCGGAACATGCGCACCCGCTTGCCCCCGCATGTACATCCTGTTTATTCAAGTCGTAAATCATAAGCCCGCAATCTTTCAGTTTTTTACTTATGTTAAATCCCTGTTCCCCCACCATTTCATCGCAAATTGCCTTACCTACGATTCCAAGGTCACCCGTTAAAACAAGGTCATAATAATCGGGCGTAAATCCCGTATCCTTGAAGTGGCTTACTATCGTGTCAGCAGCTGCAGGTGCCATTGCACCTCCCATGTTGTTCGCATCTTTTATGCCCTTGTCCACGATTTTTCCCGTTGTTACGTGGGTAATAGCCGGGCCTTGGCCATGGCTTGATACAAGCACCGCCCCGCAGCCCAAAACAGTCCATTGGGCTGTTGGAGCCCTTTGCGTCCCTAGTTCCAGGGGAAACCTGAATTGTTTCTCGGCCGAGCAGAAATGGCTCGATGTCAGGCAAACCACGTTATCCGCAAACCCGCCATCAACAAGCATGGCTCCAATGCTTAATGATTCGCACATGGTCGAACATGCCCCGTATACCCCGAGGTACGGGGCGCTGGATTCCCTCAGCCCGAATGTTGTTGCTATACATTGGTTCAGCAAATCACCCGCTATAATGTAATTTATGTCTTCCGGCGCTTTTCCCGACTTTTCCAGTATTCTTGACCATGTTTCACGTACAATTTTACTCTCGGCTTTTTCCCAGGTCTTTTCGCCCCACAGCTCGTCTTCCAGGACCAGGTCGAAGGTATGCCCCAACGGTCCTTCTCCCTCCTTGGGACCCGCGATGGAGGCTGTGGATATTATGCGGGGCGGGGTTTCCAGCCTGACGGTTTGATTCCCCAACCTTTTACCTGCCATCAAATCACCTCTTTTTTTACCTCTTTTTCACCTGTTTTTCACACCCCGGCTTGATTGGCAACCTGCCTGTTGATTTAATTTTTTGCCTTAACCGCGTTGTTTCAACAGTATTGTATTAACAGTGTTGCACTAATTCTTTTTTTCCAGGGGGTAGTATAGTATTAATTCTTTTTATTCCAGCAGCCCTAATAATGCAACAGGTAATATATTATTCCCACTATGATGGAGGCGGATATCCCGTATACAAGCACGGGTCCTGCGACAACAAACATTTTCGCCCCTA
Source organism: Clostridiaceae bacterium (assembly GCA_012512865.1). Lineage (GTDB taxonomy): Bacteria > Bacillota > Clostridia > Acetivibrionales > DUMC01 > Ch48. The sequence continues at coordinate 9,309 of JAAZDH010000266.1, forward strand.
CGCCCATGACATATCCCTCGCTCTTAAACTCCATTGCAGGTGACACTATGGAGTTGGCAAATCCTGTTATCGGGACGATAGAACCGGCCCCCGCAAATTTGCCCAGGTTGTCGTATATGTTCAAACCCGTGAGCAAAGCTCCAAGGAAAATCATTATTATGGATGTGAGGTTCGATACCGTATCCTTCTCCATTCCCCGCGAAGTAAAAAAATTGTTTATAAGCTGCCCTGCCACGCATATCAAGCCGCCGACAACAAAGGCCTTTACGGTATTTGCCAGTACTTTTGACTTTGGTGATTTTTTTTCCACGTAATCTCGGTATTCCTTGTGGGTGAAATCCTTCACCATCTTCTTACCCATGTTTTTTTGACTTGCCTCCTTTTTTTCCCTTTATAACCCTGGTCTCATAAACCACGCTTTTATCCTATAATCCTGCCTCCCTTGCCCCGGTCGTCTTAATACCCTCGACGAATATTCCCCTTAAAGGGATTTCATCGACTCTCCTATTGACCAGGGTAATCAACAGTATGACCCCGGCGACCAGGATTGCAAATCCCAGTATAATAAATACCGTCCTGTACTTCAAAATAGTTGCAAGCATGTAAATGCCCTCCTGTTGAATGATTCTTTATTCAGCTTATCCAATCTGTTTTTCAACATGCAAAGCTCTCTATTTGGCAATTTTCCAGCTCCAATTACCACAAGTACTTCCCTTTTCTTTCACTTGTTAAAAACTGTTTAACCAAATTATTAAAATATACGGTTTCTAAAATAGTATGGGAAAATTTCATCTGCAATATACAAGTACGGTAGCATTCAAAAATATGCATAATGATGCATAATGAAATATTACTTATGATAAAGTATGATTGTATGATGAGGTATGATTTGACATAATTTATGCTTTTATCTTTTTTCTCAATTCCTTTAATATTTTTTTCTCCAGCCGTGAAACCTGTACCTGTGAAATGCCCAGCATCTTGGCAATTTGCGCCTGGGTTTTTTCCTTGAAGTACCTTAAGATGATGATTTGCCTTTCCCGGGGCTCGAGGGTATTCAGCATTTCCATCAAGGTTATTTTATCAATAATCTCTGATTCGCTTGGGTAAGCTTCGCTATCCACCCTGTCTATTAACATTACTGGAGCACTGTCACCCTCGGAAATGCTGTTATATAAATATTCCGGTGTGTTGGTGGCTTCAAGTGCCATTACAACTTCTTCGGGAGTAATCTCAAGCCGTTCCGCGATTTCCGCCACCGATGGTTCCCGCCCTAATTCCTTGAATATGATTTCTTTCGTGAGTTTTACCTTGTTTGAAGTTTCTTTTAATGAACGGCTTACCTTTATCAGCCCATCATCCCTGATAAAGCGCTTGATTTCACCGATAATCATTGGTACGGCATAGGTTGAAAACCTGACATTAAAAGAAGCGTCAAACTTGTTTATAGCCTTCAACAAACCCATACACCCAATCTGGAACAGGTCTTCAGTTTCATAGCCCCTGTTTTGAAATCTTTTTACGATGCTCCACACAAGGCCGATATTTTTCTCAACCATTATCGACTGGGCTTCCTTGTCTCCATTCTTCGCTTTTTCTATCAAATCAGAGCTATTGATATCGACAGGATTGCTCATTTGTACATAAACCTTTCCTATTGTTATCCACGCTTTGGTTATTTATCCGTTGAGATTTTTGCCCGGACTTCTTGGTCTATTTGCCTGGACTCCCTGTCCAGGCATTTAACATGGACTTCCGGTTTAGCTAGTTTAAACTTCCAGTTTAGCCGGTTTAAGCTTTTCGCATAGCTTTTTGCATAAGTTTTTCACCCATTCATTTTATCCCGCCAGGAATTTGAAAGTTTTAAACAAAACCACCGTTGTTCCCTTGCCTACTTCCGTTATCACTTCAACCTTGTCCATGAAAGCTTCCATGACCGTAAATCCCATCCCGGAACGTTCCATTTCCGGTTTCGAGGTGTATAAGGGCTGCCTTGCAAGTTCAACATTTTCAATGCCTTTTCCCTTATCTGTAACAGCTATTTCAATAGAATCACTGTAAAGCTTGCAATGCATCGTTATTTCCCCTATTTTATTTTCATATCCATGGATTATGGAATTTGTCACCGCTTCCGATACTGCGGTCTTAACTTCAGCCAACTCTTCCACTGTAGGGTCAAGCTGGGATGCGAAGGCCGCGGCTACAACCCTTGCTAGAGATTCATTGCTGGATTTACTTGGAAAAATCAATGTCATTTCGTTTATAGGTTTCACTTGTTATTCCCCCCTCAATGTTTTAACGGCGCTATTAATATCCGGGTGTAACGGAATTACGGAAGATATCCCGGAGATGTTCAATAAACGTATAATTTGCGGGTTGGAGCATGCAATTGCCACCTTGCCGCTTATTTTTTCCATCTTTTTATAACGGCCCATGATCATTCCTATGCCCGAGCTATCCATGAAGGTCAAATTGGAAAAATCCAGGATGATGTTTTTCACCGCGGGTTTAATCATCTCGTTTTCAATTTTCTGCCTTGCGTATTCCACCGTGTGATCATCCAGCTCACCGTAGAATTTTGCAATAAGCGCATTGCCCCTCTTAGATAACTTTATATCCAATGCATATCCCCCTTTGGCAACTTTGTTATTGTCCAATTGAATATTATTTTGTAAACGCATTTTTAAATTTCCTTTTATAGATTTTCATTGCAAATATCGTTTTGTAAATATTCTTTTCCGCTTTAAAAATTCCTTCAATGAAATATGGGAACTTTTGTTGAATGATGGGATAATATCGCCATGGAATGACAAAATTCACGCCTTCTTGCCGGATTTTCCCTTCTTGCTTGTATTCGTGCCGTGTTTTGCTATTTTTTCAAGGCACCTGAGCCTATGATTTACTCCTGATTTGCCTAAAGGAGGGTTAAGCATTTCTCCCATCTCTTTCAGGCTGGCATCCCTGTATTGAAGCCGCAATTCAGCTATTTCCCTCAGTCCCTTGGGCAGGTTCTCAAAACCCATATTATCTCTTATGTATTCGATATTTTGAATCTGGCGAACCGAGGCATTTACGGTTTTCTCCAGGTTCGCCGTTTCGCAGTTGACCAACCTGTTAACATTGTTTCGCATATCTTTTAATATGCGTATATTTTCCATGTTAAGAAGGGCCGAGTGCGCCCCTATAATATTCAGGAAATCCACTATATGATCCCCTTCTTTAAGGTATACCAGGTAATATCCCTTTCGCTTTATCATCTTTGCATTTAAATCATAGCTTTTCATAACGTCTTTCAAGTCGTTTGCCAGTTGAAAATCCCTAGTTGTCAGTTCCAAGTGGTAAGTCTTCTCGGGGTCGCTGATTGAGCCACCTGCCAGGAATGCTCCCCTTAGGAAGGCCCTCCTGCAGCACGGGCTTGCAAAATTTCCACCGGCATCCTGGTCCAGGGCTTGAATTTTAGGTTCTTCCACCTTTAACTCCTCCATCACCTTACACGCACTTTCACTGCCGGTAATTGACAGGAGATAGGAGGTATGCTTTTTTAGTTTCTTGTTTTTCTTGCACTTTACTCCAGGGGAAATTCCCACCAGTTCCTTGAATAATAAATACGTTCTCCTGGCGAAAGCAGCATTCTCCGTAATTATCCTGATTTCCTCCCTGCCACCGCCAAGGGATATCATTCCCCCTATTGAAATAATTGCAGCAAGTTCTGCTTTAAGGCAGCATTTTTCTTTTACATTCATCCTGCAGAGCTCATTTTTAACAAGGAAAGAAAATGACAATCTTCACACCTCTTCTAAAACATTTTCAACGTATGCTCTTAATACTTCCCCGACGCTCCAAGCCTGTGCAATACAACCTCGAGGAAAAAAAGGCCAATTGCCGTCAAATATTTCCGAAATCTCGCCGATACAGCCGTCCTTCATGTGCTGCATGAAATTTTCCAGGAACACCCGGGCTTTTCCCGGGGCGGGCTTGTCTTTCCCGTAAACCCTAACATAAGCCGTGATAAAATGCCCTGAAAGCCATGCCCATGCGGTACCCTGGTGATACGCAGCATCCCTGTTGTATTGGTCTCCCGTATAAATTCCTTTATAGCCATCTTCCCTGGGGGACAGGCTCCTTATCCCGAAATCCGTGTATAATTCCTCCAACACCTTCATCACGATTTTTTCAGCTTTTTCACCTTCGATAACAGGATTGGAAAGGCTTACGGCTATCACCTGGTTAGGCCTCACCCTGCCATCTTTAAAATCTTCTCCCACTACATCATAAAGGCATTGTTTTTCTTCGTTCCAGAATACCTTTTCAAAGCTTTTCCCAACTTGCCACGCCATCTTGCCAAACCCGGATGAAGCTTCGCGGCTTTCAAATCGCAGGGCGAAATGCGCCATGATTTTAAGTGCATTATACCATAAGGCGTTAATTTCCACTGCCTTGCCATACCTTGGAGTAACAGCCCGGCCTTCCACCATTGCATCCATCCATGTCAGCTGGGTCGCCGGATCCCCCGCCCATATTAAAAAATCATCTTCCATTCTTATATTATACCTCGTTCCATTCATGTAAGCTTGTGTAATTTCTTTCAGAACCTTGTATATATTCTCTTTTATGAATTCATAATCCCCGGTATATTCAACGTACTTGTACAGCGCCTCAAAAAACCACAGGGATGCGTCAACCGTATTATATGCGGGTTCACCGCCGCTGTCCTCGGGGAACAAGTTGGGCAGAAGCCCATCCCTCACATACCGGGAGAACGTATAAAGCACCTGTTTTGCATCATCAAAGCGCCCGGTGGCCAGGGCGATGCCCGGCAAGGCTATCATTGCATCCCTGCCCCAATCGGCAAACCAGGGGTACCCGGCTATAATTGTTTTTGAATTGGTCGATTTCCTGTAAACAATAAACTTGTCGGCCGCAAGGACAAGTTGTTTTGCAAAATTATCGCTATATCCTGCCATGTCCAGCAATGCCGCCAACCTTTTCTCTTCTTTTTCAATTAGAATACGCCCGTCCTGGATTGGCCTTCCCATGGCCTTATACCTTGTTTCGCCATCCCCTGTTTCATTTTCCAGGCTGGTAATTAACGTTACGTATTTTTCCTCCCAGGGACCAAGTTCAACATCAAAAAAGCCGGGTATGTAGTGGTCTTCAAGGGATGGCAGGCCCCTTTCCTCCTCCATCGGGTAGTGCATGCCAATGAACCAGCAGTCGTCCAGGGCCGTGAAATCGGCATCGCTGCACCTTATCACTATATTTATTCCCTGTATATTGTAAGGGTTTACTACAACTCCCCGGGATATTACTGACTTCTTGAAAACCATGTGCCCCCTGCTCGAATTATGATGGTGGTCCCTGAAATTCACCAGCGGGGTAAGCCTCAGCTTTAAGCCTGAGTTACCGCAGCTCACGTGATATACCACGGCCACGGTGTTCTCGCCGTATACCATTGTTACAGTTTTTTCAATAATGACATCCATCACGTTATATACGAAAACCGGCAAAGGGTTACATGAAAACCCCTGCTGGTATTTAAAGCCTTCCATTGTAAAACCGGGTGCCCTGAAAGAATAAAGGAAATAGGATTCTTCGTTAATTATTAATGTTTCATCAATTTTTGAAAGTACAAGGCGTCTTTCAACCGGGGGATTAAGGGAAGCTACAAGCAAGCCATGGTACCGCCTGCTGTTTGCCCCTATAACCGTTGAAGACGCGTATCCTCCTATCCCGTTCGCAAGCAGCCATTCCTTTTCAATTCCTCTCTCGAAAGTCCGCCAGCATTCCCTTCCAAGTTCAAATCCCCTTACAGGTGCAAGTCCCATGCCAAGCTTAGGTCTTATTCCTGCTCCAGGTTCAAATCCCATTCCTTCTTTCCGCTCCTGCTTTCATCTTTTCAGCTTGCCAATTTATTATTCACCTTTTGTATCTTGTTCACCTTTTATATCTTGTTCATCTTTCGCAACTTTAATATCTTATACATCTTTTACATCTTTAACCTGCTTTTTTTACCTCTTTTTATTTCCTATTATTATTTTCCCCTTCTATCCCTTTCTATATCCCTGTGCTCGATTATTACCGTATATTCCCTGCCGGTCAGTGCCCGGTATATCAATTCCCCGATAACCACCGACCTGTGTCTTCCGCCTGTACACCCTATTCCTATTACCAGCTGTGTTTTTCCTTCTTTAATGTAGTATGGTATCAAGAAATCCAGCAGGTCCATGACCTTATCATAGAAAATCGTTGTTGCCTTATTCTTCAAGACATATTCCCTCACCGCTTCATTTTTGCCTGTAAGTTTTCTCATTGACGGGATATAATAGGGGTTTGGCAGGAACCTGACATCAAATACCAGGTCACAATCTATGGGTATGCCATACTTGAATCCAAAGGTGATTATGCTCATTATCATTCCCTTGAATTCTTTTCCCTGCAGGAAAATACTGTTGATTTCTTCCCTTAGCTGGGCCGGTGAAAGATTGGATGTATCAATCACGTGGTCGGCCCTTTTCCTTATTTCCTGCAACACTTGCCTTTCTTCATTTATTCCGTCCACTATTCTGCCGGAATGGGCCAAGGGGTGGGCTCTCCTTGTTTCCTTGTACCTTTTTACGAGTACATTGTCAGAGGCTTCTAGAAATAGTATTTTACAATCAAACCCAAGGTCCTTGAGGGCTTCAAGGCCGGGGAAAAAATCATTGAGGAGCTCCCTGCCCCTGACATCTATTACAAGGGCTATTTTATTCATCTGGCTGTCGCTTCTTGAAACTATCTCCGCAAACTTCGGGATAAGGGCCGGCGGCAAATTGTCCACGCAAAAGTATCCCAGGTCTTCCAGGTATTTTGCGACCAAGCTCTTACCCGCACCGGACATCCCGGTTATAACCAAGAAATACATTGTTTACCTCCAATGCGTTTACTGTTATTATTACTCTTCACCGACTATTTTTACTTCTGTTTCCAGTTCAACCCCGTACTTGTTTTTTACGGTACCTTTTATATGGTTTATAACATCGATTACATCCCGTGCGGATGCATCACCGGTATTCACGATAAAACCGCAATGCTTCATGGAAACCTGCGCCCCACCGATGCGAAACCCCTTTAATCCGCATCCATCTATCAAAGGGCCGGTATAATACCCAGGGGGTCTTTTAAAAATGCTTCCTGCACTTGGCATATCAAGGGGCTGGGCTTGTTTTCTTTTTTCAGCAAGATACTCGATTTTCTCCCTTATTTTCTCCTTATCTCCCCCGGCAAGCTTTACCCGGGACTTTAAAACTATCCCCTTCTCTTCCTGTATCAAACTTGTCCTGTATCCAAACCCGTGCTGCTCATTCTCAAGCGTTTTAATCTCCCCGTCCCTAGTCATGTAAAGTGTTTTTACAACTACATCCTTCATTTCTCCGCCATATGCGCCTGCATTCATGGTAACAGCCCCACCCAGGGTACCTGGTATGCCATGGGCAAATTCAAGTCCTGACAGTTCATTTTCCATTGCTATCAAAGCCAGTTCCGACAGGAGAATCCCGGCTTCCGCTTCTATACAGTTGTCATCCACCAAAAAACCTTTCAGTTTTTCCGCGGTTTTAATAACCACTCCCCGTATGCCTTTATCCCGGACAAGCAGGTTTGTTCCATTCCCCATGATAAAATACCGTATTTTTTCCTTCCTGCATAAATCCACTATTTCCTTCAGCATTGGGATACTGCCGGGAGTTACAAGAATATCCGCAGGCCCTCCTATCTTGAAGGAAGTATGGCTTTTCATGGGCTCATTTACCTTTACATTACAGCTCCCGGCTATTTCTTCAAAGCGCCTGACCAAATTATCGTTTATCAAGATTCCAGCTCCTTTACGCCATGTTCTTTCTCCTGTTGATTTCGCCCATCATCCTCGTGCTAATCCGCTCGTTCAAAACCTTGGCCGCATTGTAACCCATGCTTTTCTGCCTGTTATTCATGGCCGCAAGCTCAACGATTATTGCCAGGTTTCTCCCGGGTCTCACGGGTATGGTTAATAAGGGCACCTTTATTCCCAGTATGTCCGTGTAATTCTCCTCCAGCCCCAGCCTGTCGTAATTCTTGTTTTTATCCCACAATTCCAGGTGAATGACCAGGTTCACGGTCTCCTGGACCTTTACGGCCCCCATCCCGTACAAGTTCTTAACATCCAGTATCCCTATCCCCCTGATTTCCACGAAATGCCTGATAATATCGGGGGCGGTACCCAGCAGCGTTGTATCGGACACCCGCCTGATTTCCACGACGTCGTCGGCAATGAGCCTATGCCCTCTTTTTACCAGCTCAATGGCGGTTTCGCTCTTGCCCACGCCGCTTTCCCCCAGTATAAGTATTCCCTCACCGTATACTTCCACCATGACGCCGTGCTTTGCCACCCTGGGAGCCAATTGCACGTTCAAATACTTGATCAGCCCGGCAACAAAGCTGGATGTTACATCGCCGGTCCTCAGCACGGGAATATTATACTCCTTCGAAACCCTCAGCATCTCCTCGAATATATCAAGCCCTCTTGTTATGACAAGGCAGGGAAACCCCAGCTTGAAGTAGCTGGCCAGCCTCATGTACCTTTCTTCGGGTGACATCTTTTTAATAAAGCTTACCTCGACCATCCCCATTATTTGAATGCGCTTATTATCAAAATTTTCCATGTACCCGGTAAGCTGGAGACCCGGCCTGTTTGTATCGGACGTGGTAATCAGGATATCATCAATCATATCATGCCCGCTGATTACTTCCAGCTGAAAATCATCTATTATTTCTTTCAACGTAACATAATATTCGTCGCCCATGGCCAGGTACCTCCTTTTTACCCTTACTTTATATTACCCTTACCTTACCATA
>JAAZDH010000267.1 GCA_012512865.1 Clostridiaceae bacterium
ATCATTTAGGTAAAAATTAAAACTTGCATGGAAGATTTTGGAGGGAGGAATTAACTATGATAGTAGTAATGTATCCAAATACTACGAAAGAACAAATTGCAAATGTAGAGAAAAAGCTGGTTGAACTTGGTTTTAAAACCCATCCCATTTACGGGGAAGTCAAAACAGTCATTGGCGCCGTAGGCGACAAAAGGCTCCTAAACACCCAGGCCATCACATCAATGCCTGGCGTGGAAAGCCTGGTTCCCATCATGAAGCCTTTTAAACTGGCAAGCCGTGAGCTTAAGGACTCGCCGACCATTGTTGAAGTTGGAAATTATAAAATCGGGGAAGATGCTATCGCTGTAATTGCAGGCCCTTGTGCCATAGAAGATGAGGAAAGCTATATAAGCGTCGCATTCAAGGTAAAGGAAGCCGGGGCCAGGTTTTTAAGGGGCGGAGCTTTCAAGCCCCGCACATCTCCTTATTCATTCCATGGGCTGGAAGAAGACGGGCTGAAGATTCTTGCCGCCGCCCGGGAAGCTACCGGGCTGAAAATCGTCACCGAAGCAGTTGACCCCAGGGACGTGGAGCTTGTCTCTTCGCATACCGATATTATCCAAATCGGGGCAAGAAACATGCAGAACTTTAAACTCCTGCAGGAAGCAGGCATGACCGGCAAACCCATTCTTCTCAAAAGGGGCCTTGCCGCAACAATAGAGGAATGGTTAATGGCGGCTGAGTACATTCTTTCCGAGGGCAATCCTAATGTTATCCTCTGTGAAAGGGGAATAAGGACTTACGAGACCGCCACCAGGAACACGGTGGATATAAGCGCTATTCCCGTAGTAAAAGAGCTTTCCCACCTTCCCATTATCGTGGACCCGAGCCATGCGGCAGGATCATGGAAATACGTACCCGCGATTTCAAAGGGTGCCATAGCAGCGGGAGCAGACGGGCTTCTCATCGAGGTACACCCGGATCCTGCATGCGCTTTATGTGATGGAAACCAGTCATTAAAACCTTCTAAATTCACGAAGCTAATGCAGGAATTGGAGCCGGTGGCAAGGGCAGTAGGAAGAAAACTGCAGCCATAAGCTGTTGCTTATTCTTTCTCCTGGCCCTTGTATAGCTTTGAATAAACATAATAATAACCTTTTACTTTTTTTACAAACCTCTCGGTCTCCTTGAACGGGATTACGTCCAGGGAAGTCCCATGCTTGCTGTAAGCCTTGTTGCCCAGCCATTCCTTCACATTGCCGCTTCCACCGTTATAAGCTGCAATCACAAGGTCAGTGTCATCGCCAAACTCGTTGCAAAGCTGCCTTATAAACCAGCAGCCGATCCTTATATTAATCTCGGGGTCGTATAAATCCTCCGGTGTGAAGCTCTCAATCTTTATGTTTTGGGCCCCCCATCTTGCAGTTTCATCCATTATCTGCATTAACCCCTTGGCGTTTTTTGCCGACTTCGCATTCGGGTTGAAACCGCTTTCTGCCTTGATAATGGCAAACACAAGGTAGGGATCAATATTATTTGCTTCTGAATATTGAAAAACATACTCGCCATACTTCAGGGGAAAAATACGCCGTAATACCGTCGTTGAGTTATCAATTAACAGGGCAATAGCTAGTATTGCAAGAAAAAAGTATAAGATATGCTTGTATCTTTTATTCGTATTTTTCCTGCCAGGGGACAAAAAAATCACCTTGATTTCTTCACAATATATAATTTAGCCACGGTTTTTTCCAATTCATCAATACTTCCATCATTATAAATAACTTCATCGGCATGTTTTAAATACTCTTCATCATTCAATTGGGCATTTAACCTGTTTAACGCTTCTTCGTGCGAAATGCCGCTTCGCTGCATAATACGCTTTATTCTTTCTTCTTTAGCTGCAACAACAACCCATACTTCATCAACAATATCAAGAAACCCATGCTCTACAGGGAGGGGCGCGTCCAACACCACGAGTTCTGCCTGCTCTTTTCTTAGCATCTCCAGGCAGCCCATAATTTTATTAACTATATATTTATGAGTAATAGCATTCAGCATTTCCAGCTTTTCTTTATCGCCGAATACAATACTGCTTAGTTTTTTCCTGTCCAGTTCGCCCTTTTCGTTAATCACTTCTCCACCGAAAAAACTCCTTATTTCTTCCAGCGCGGGCTGTCCCTTGCCCGTAACCTCCCGTGCAACCTTATCTGCATCAATCACCCTTGCGCCAAGATCATGCAAAATCTTTGTCACCGTGCTTTTACCGCTTCCAATTCCTCCTGTAACCCCAATAACCTTCAAATCAACTTCACCGTCCCGCTCCGCCGTCACGTAACTTCGTACCAGTTTTTTCCCGTCTTAATATCAACTACCAGCGGCACCCTCAGGGTAACCGCGCTCTCCATGCATTCCCTAAGTATCCTCGTGACTTCGTCCTTTTCGTTAACGTGGGCTTCCACCAGTAATTCATCATGCACCTGCAATATTAAACGTGATTTCATGTTGCTATTTGCAAGCCTCTCGTACACCTTGACCATGGCTATTTTTATAATATCCGCGGCGCTTCCCTGTATGGGTGCGTTTAAAGCTATACGCTCGCCAAAAGCCCTTTCGGCATGATTACTTGATGTTAACTCGGGCAAATACCTCCGCCGGTTGAACAGGGTTGTTATATAGCCCTGCTCCTTCCCGGCCTCAACAATATCATGCATGTATTGCCTTACCCCGGGGTATTTATCAAGGTAATCATCAATATATTTCCTTGCCTCTTTCCTGCTGATTCCAAGGTCCTTGGCCAGGCTGAAATCCCCTATCCCGTATATAATCCCGAAATTAACCGCCTTTGCCCTGTTCCTCATCAAGGGTGTCACCTTGTCCATGGGGATCCCGAAAACCTTCGAGGCCGTCGACGTGTGAATGTCTTCATTATTTTTAAAGGCTGCAATAAGGTTTTCATCCCCCGAAATATGGGCCAGGACCCTAAGCTCAATCTGTGAATAGTCGGCATCAACAAGAATGAAGTTTTCATCGGAAGGTTCAAAAACCCTCCGGATTTTTCTCCCCATTTCCATCTTAACAGGTATGTTTTGCAGGTTTGGCTCCGTACTGCTTATCCTCCCGGTAACGACAACTGCCTGGTTAAACTTGGAGTGGATCTTCCCCGTTTTCGGGTTAAACATGCCAATTAGCCCGTCAGTATAGGTTGACTTAAGCTTCATAAGTTTTCGGTATTCAAGTATAAGTGAAAGGATCATGTGCTCCCCGGCCAGTTCCTCCAGCACTTCCGCGTCGGTGGAGTAACCCGTCTTTGTCCTCTTTTTTACGGGCAGCTTCAGTTTCTCAAACAATATTGCCCCAAGCTGCTTG
>JAAZDH010000036.1 GCA_012512865.1 Clostridiaceae bacterium
ATAATATCATCAATACCACAGTCGCCTGATATGAAATCTGTTATGCCTTTTATCGTTCCTGCCGCCTCGTTTTCAAGATCAATACCCGCCATTTTTGCTACGTTGGGTTTTCTTAAATCGGTATCAACAATAAGAGTTTTAAGTTCTGCTTTTGCCATGCTCTTTGCCAGGTTGAACGATATTGTCGTTTTTCCCTCCCCGGGTCACAGCTTGTTACTGTAATTGTTTTTATCTTATTTACAACACCGCAAAACTGTATATTTGTCCTCAGTATGTTATATGCTTCTTCCGCTGGTATGTAGTCATAACCGGAAACTTTAGTACCGGGCATATTGTGGCCCCCTTGCTTCTTCGTTTGTTTTTTGTTTCTTACTCTATATTTACTTGTTTATTTATATCTAATATACTTATCCTTTTATATATAGTTTAAACAATAATTTAACGCAATAAGCAGTGCAATAAAGCAACTCCATATTTTTGCACAACTATTTTACATAACTATTTTTAAATAGCTACATAAATACATTATATACTAAATCAAATATAATTTATATATTTCCAATTAATTTTATATTTTTATTTACAATATGTCAATTGCCCAAATTATAATTTTGCGTTATGTAAACACCATGTAATCTTTACGGTATTTACTTAATTTGAATCAGCTAGTATAATACTAGTATAATAGATAAAAAATATAAAATTTCTGTAGGACTTTTAGCAATTACATAATTAATATACAGCTTTTTTTATTCTATTTAGAACTTAGGAAGGAGCGTACTAGCATTGTGGTAGGAAGAAGAATAAAAGAATTGCGCAAGGAACGCAACCTCACCCAGCAACAATTTGCTGCACTTTTCAATTTGAATGACAGCACTATTTCTCTTTACGAAAACGAAAAAAGGGAACCAGAATTTCACACTTTATTAAAAATTGCCGACAGTTTCAATGTAACAGTTGATTGGCTTCTCGGGAGAACAGATAACAAGAACATTGCAATTGTCGAAAATGAATACATACCCAAGGATTTACTCGGGGTTGAATATCTCAAGCTGGCAAAAGAAATGCACGATACAAATATCCCGCCTGAGGACATTAGGAAGATAATTGCGGCCATAAAAGCTCTTGAAGATAAATAATAATCTCAAATTTATAGCCTGCAAATCTATTGCTTGGATTCATCCCTTTTATCGGCTTTAGTATATTTTTCGTTTCCAAAATTACAATTATTGATATAATTGCCTATATTATTATGATTTGTATCTATATAACTTGTATTCTTGTATTCCTTCCCCCTTATTTTTATGCTTTTAATGTAAGGAACACCCAGATCAATCTCATTACAGGGGTTATAAGACGGATCATAGTCAATATTGGTATACTCCTTGCCTTTTATGCATATTGATTTTATATATGGTACTCCCAACCTTATATGCAATATTGGTATCTTCTCCTTTAAAATATAAGACTATTCTCCTGCTTTATTAATTCTTTAAGTAGCCTTGCCCATAAATTAGAATCACCATTTTGCAACAAAATGATTCTTTTTAAGCCTTCCCTTTTACATTCTTGTTTATTTTTTACCTTTTTTATTTTAACTTATTTCCATCCAAATATGGTATTAATTCTGTATTACAAAAATGTTAAATTATAATTTCAATAAATTATTGAAAAAAATTCCTTGTCAATAATTATATAAAATTTTATACAACAAGTAAAGCTTTTTATGCCCACCTAGGACCTGGAACATGGCTTCGGCTCCAGGTTTTATTGCAGGTTGACCTTGAGCATGAATTGGTATCAATTAACAAACTATTATATTTTTGCAATTTGTATCATATTAATATCCAAATCAGCAAGCCTTGGCTCCCCTAAAAAGTTTAACCTTATTTTTGCCCTGCCCTTCCTTGCATCAACTGATTCTATCAAACCTTCAAGGCCTACAAGAGGTCCATCCACTACAATTATTTTTTCTACCGATTTATACAGCGTGGAAGTCCCAATAATTTCCCCGTTGCACATTAACCTGCTTATAACGTAAATTTCGTCATAATGTATTTCCAAGGGTTCGTATTCATTCTTCAAGACCCGTAAAAGCCCCGGGACTTCTTTCATGTTGTAATAGTCTTCTGTTTCCATTATACCGTTATACAAAATATACCCGGGAAAAAGAGTCTTTAACCTTACTTCCCATATACCATTCCTTCTTTCCCTTATCTTCCTCATGGGAACAACAATTTTTAAATCATCTCTTCCCCTGAACCTGTATAATAAACGCTCTTTGACCTTTTCTTCTTCTCCTGTCATTACAAAAAGTGCATACCACTTGCCCATGTTTTCCAAATTATACATCTTCATTCCCCGTAATACAAAAACCATTTATTGCCAAGCAGCTTCCTGCCGTTTTCCCGGAACAACCTTTCAGCATAAGCTTCATCCGACCATTTTACAACACTGGCATATGCTTGTTCATGCCACGAGTAGCTTTCAGCCCTGTGAGCATCAGAGGCGACAAAATCCGCCAACCCGTTCTCGATTACATATTTTGCCAGCTTCCTTGTTCCTTCACCATAAAAGCCCAGTATGCTTCCTGTATTTACTTGTATAAGAAAACCCATTTTCCTTAACCTTGATATGGCCTTTTTATGTCCGAAACCGCTTCCCATCCTCTCAGGATGGGCGATTATGATCCTGTAATTGTATTGCCTGAGCAAGTCATCCAGCATTTTAAAAGATTGCTCCCTGTAATTAGTGTAGGGAATTTCGATAAGCAAATACCCTGTTCCACCCACATCATATTTCCCAAGAACGTCCGGCGCTTTTTCCAGCAGGTGATTCAGCATTATTTCAAATCCCAGGATAATACCAATATTGTCACCTTTTATTTTTTCCGCTAGCATCCTGTAATTCTCATGAGTTTTTTCCGGGGCAAGGACATAATTTTTCAAGTGTGGGGTAGCTACTATTGTTCTTATACCTGCTTTTTCAGCGGCTTCTATCATCTCCAGCGACTCTTCCATGTTTCTTGCACCGTCATCTATGCCAAACAGCACGTGACTGTGTAAATCCACCACAACTAATACCTTCCGTTCCAATAATTTATCTCTTTTTATAATAGATTTATCCCTTTTTTGGATTTATCTTTTTCTAATAAATTTATCCTTTTTCAAATCTATCTCTTTTTCAAACCTATCTCTTTTTTCGCCCCCGCTCCTTACCTGCTGCCCGTCTCTTTTTTATTGCTAAAACATATCACTTCCATCTTAAATTCCACATCTTTCAGGAACATACATCTTTCAGGAACATAATTTAATTTTTCCCATTATTTTTCTCAAGGGATTTCCCGGTTTTTTATTGTCTGTTGCATAGTAGTAATCGTAATTGTAATAGTAACTATAATAACCATACTTCAAGTCCTTTTTCCTAACCTTGTTTATTACTACCCCCAGCAAGGCAGCGTTTGCTTTTTCCAACTGCTCCTTCACCTGGCACGCAAGCTTGTAATTTGTTGATTTCGGTTTTATTACCAGTATTGTACCATCGGTCAAGGCTGCCACAATCGCGGCATCGATAACACTCCCAAGGGGTGGGGTATCAAATATTACAATATCAGGCTGTCCTCCCATTATTTCCAGGTGCTTATGCCCAATATCTTTTACGAACGCGGAAAACCTCTCCGAACTAAGTAATTCTGCCGGGTTTGGCGGGATTACGCCGCAAGGGATTACAAAAAGGTTATCTACGCCCGTGCCGTATACAATTTCCTCTATGGTTACCTCTCCGACTATATAGCTTGTAAGCCCTGCCTTCAGCTTTAAGCCGAAAACTTTATCTATCATTGGTTTTCTAAAATCAACATCTGCCAGCAAGGTTTTCATTCCCGAATCAGCCATGCTCTTGGCAAGATTTACCGCCGTGGTGGTTTTACCTTCCCCCTGTATGCAACTCGTTATTGAAATTGTCTTAATACCATTTATTTTTTCAGAAAAACGTATGTTGGTTCTCAGGGCCTTATATGCTTCTTTAGCTGCCGCATCAATCCTGCTGCTCTTGTCGTATCCTGTAATGTCCATCGATTTGCCTCCTCATTTTGCCGAAAACTCCGGGATGGTTCCAAGTACAGTCAATCCCAAGTATTTTTCCACGTCATCAGCTGTTTTAATCGTATCGTCAAGGTATTCAACAAGGAATACGACGCCTACTGCCACCAGGAGTCCCACAAGAAAAGAAACAGCTATATTCATCATGTGTCTCGGTCTAACAGGGCTTTCAGGTAACTGGGCGGTATCCACGATGTTGACATTCTCTACCTTCATCAGTTCGACAACTTCTCTTTTAAACACATCTGCCACCTTGTTGGCAATATTCATTGCCAGTTGAGGATCGCTATCGCTTACAACTATTTCTATCAACCTCATATTGTTTTTGGCATTCACGCTTATTTTCCCGGCTAGCTTAGAAGGTGAGATACTAGTCAAATTGAGATCCTCGATAACCTTGCTTGTTACCTTCCTGCTTTTGACTATTTCCTTATAATCATTAACCAGTTGCTGGCCTACAAGCAAATCGTTATATGCTATGGTCATCTCTGAGCTTTGTGATTTATTGATAATGTATAATGTGGTATTGGCCTCATATACCGGTTCCATCACATTAAAGCTTACATATGCTGTAATTGCCGCAGCAACTACAGGAAGAGATATTATTAACCATATTCTCTTTAAAATAATGCTCAAGTATTCTTTTAATTCCATTTCCATAATTTTATCTCCCGTCTCTTCTTTCTGCCTGACATTTTTCCGCCTGTTTAATATATTTTAAACGCTTGGTACATTTTATCCGGCTGAATATATTTCTCTTTGCGTTGTACAATATTCCCCTTTGATTGATATGGTTTTTCCTTCTTTTGTTTCCCTTCTCTTAACTTCTTTTAACTCCTTGTTAATATATTATCTTGTTAATATATTATTCAGCTTAATATTATTTTCTTTTTAGTACAATCCATAATTTAACTAATACGCAAAATATTCTACAGTTATCTTTTCATTTTGTCAAGAGTAAGATTCTTACATATTCCCCAAAGGCTTTCTTCATTTACAATACAAATATTTTTTTAATATTTCTTGATTTTCTTTAATGTCCTTCCATACTTTTCACATTACGCTATATCCTCCCCTGGTGATAAAGCTTTCTTCTAATATTATATCACTCTTTTTTATTACCCTGTACTTCACCATTGTAACATCTATTTTAATTTATTTTTTCATTATGTTTAATTATCTAATAATAATCTAATAATAATAACTGCTATTAGTATTTACTTATTAGAATTTAAATAGTATAATAAACGGTATTGAGGTTGAACAAGTAATAGCAACAATCAAGGTATTGCTTATGTTTATTGGATAATGTATTAAATTATGTATATAATTATGCATATGGCTAAAGCATGTTTTAGAAAACAGGTAAGGTGGTCAGTTATTTTGTGGATGATTTATTAGCAGTACATACCAAAAAGGAGAGTAGAAAAATGCTAGGCGACAGGATAAGGCAATTAAGACTGGAAAACAACCTGACACAGACACAGTTTGCCTCCCTATTTGGTTTATATGACAGCACTATATCCCAATATGAGAATGGTAAAAGAGTTCCTGAATACGACATCATTATTAAAATAGCCAACAAGTTTAACGTCAGCGTGGATTGGCTTCTCGGCAGGGTTGACAGCAGGGAGCTTGTTATCATGGATACCGATAGTTTGCCTCAACAGCTGAAAGACATTGGGGTAGAATACCTGATGCTTGCAAAGGAAATAAAAGATAAGGGTTTCCCCCCTGAAGACGTGCGCAAAATCCTTCACGCCATAAACCTTATAAAAAATAAGAGGTAATTGGTAAAGCCAAAAAAACTCCTTCCTGGTTTTATATTACTAATTCTTGCCAGAAAGGAGCATTTCCTTATATTATCCCCCTCTCCTCCTTCTCATCTACTCCATCCATTATGGCCATAAAGTTGTCCTTCCATCGTTCTTCAGGAGCATCTTCGGTAATACCTATAATAAATCCGTTTCCTGGAGCTGCTTGTCCAATTAATTCTATGGTCTTACACTTAATACCTTCGAGAGAATTCAAATGCCATGCGCTTGGCCAGTTTATCCATAAATCTTTCCTACCAAATATGCTGCGGGCTTCCCTAACAGGAGGGCTCATACCAGGGTCACAAGCTTCAACTCTTGAAAAAGAAGTTTTTTAATTGATCTTTAGAGTCATAAATCACCAGTTCTCAAAATATTTTTCTAAAGCCTGCTAATTCATAATGTCACCCCATTTTACTTAATTGCCCTAGTATTTTTTCTCATTTCTCGCAAGCTGTCTAATTATTATCAATTAGCACCATAAAAATGTCCGCACCCCCAAGTGAGGAATTTTCTCTTGCAACTTTCGGTATTTTTATTTTACAACAAATAAATAATGTACTATACCAAGGTTTAATAGCGAAATTATAGAGAATAACCTCCAACCTCCTTACTTTGCCCTTACTTTCAGTAGATTCAGGATAATCTGTTTTTGATGGTTCACGCTTCGGAAGTATTTGGGTGGATACCTTTGAAGTAACTTTGTACAATTTAGAATTTTTCATGCTGTCGACTACTTTAACTGATTCCAAGGATACTTCAGCATTTTCTTTTTTTAGAGCTCTAAAATTCAAGCAGTATAATTCTACATCACCATAAATAGGCTCTGCTTTGCCTATCCTGGTAAATGCTACACGCAGTTTGCCTTCTTCTATCACATGGTTTATAGAAAATCCTTTATAAACTCCCGCAGATTCTTCTAGTCCCGGAATAAATACTATCAAATTAGCGTCATATGATAGAGCAGCCTCAAACCTATAAATGTCAGAAGCATTTTTAACACTTAGTTTTACTGTATATTTGCTTCCTATAAAGCCTTGATCAAATATTCATTATCGCTCGACTCACCTCGAACCAGGCTTAAAAGCAGGTTGTTTCTTATAACAGGTTGGTATTTTTTAATCTCTATCATAAGTGTATTACGTTCAGCCAACAACTTGTTGATGCTTTTTTCTATTACATCAAAGTCCGAGTCCTTCTTTTGATGTTTTACTTCAACTATATTGATACTTGCAAGTATTTTCTTTAAAGGTTCCAAAAACTTGCGGGCCAGGAGAGTAAGTATTAATATACCAAGTACTAATGAGAATACAAAAATTTTAATAAAAGAGAAGAAAATACAATAAGATTTCCCTCTCTTTTGCATAATTCTTCTTTCAAACATTTATACCCTGTAGCTTTACACAATCTTAATTAGCTCTTAATTAGATCCTTGATACGGAACATTTTCTTTTCCTTTATACTTTTATTTGCACAAATACCTATCATAATGGACTTTACACCATCATAGGAACCAGCATAGTGATTCAATGGGTCAGGAAGATTACCTCTAAATATCATTTCAAGCAACCTTTCATCTCCTCCGCCATGCCCTCCTTTTGCTTTTGGAACATCATATGTAACAACTTCGCCTTTTCTGTTGAATAACTGTACCTGGTAAATTGGTTCACGAGCCCTATGGCCGCTATGGTATTCCGCAGCTTCCAATCTGCCTCCAGTTCCATTAATACTGATTTTCCAACCCTCATACGGGCTATATGCTATTAATGAATAAGTTAGAATAGTTCCTTTATCATATTTTACCGTAACCGATATTGTGTCGTAAATATCTATTTCATCTGCAAATACACACCTGTCGCGGAAATAACCGTCTTCTTTTTCTGCGTTAAAGTAAAAATCTTTCATAAACGTATCTTCATGGTGTTTAACAGCAAACTCACATGTCTTTGCTTATTGACATGCGCTGCACCTTTCTCCCCTGTTTTCCCTGGTATAGCCATAGAACCTTAAATTTCCGTTAGCATATATTTCTTCTGGTTCCTCCTCAATCCACCAATTTACCAGGTTAAAATGATGGGTTGATTTATGTACCAGGAGCCCTCCTGAATTTTCCATACGTCTATGCCATCTCCTGAAATATTCGGCACCATGATTTGTATCAAGGAGATATTCAAAATCTACGCTTAAAATTTTTCCTACGGCACCTTCTCTTACCAGCTCTTTTATTCTCATAACATAGGGTGCAAACCTGTAATTAAATGTTACTATAACCTTTTTCCCTGTCCTCTTTTCTGCTTCAAGTATTGCATTACACTTTTCATCATCAATAGTCATTGGTTTTTCCGTTATCGCGTCACATCCGTATTCCATGCTTTTTATTATATACTCATGGTGAAATCTGTCTACAGTAGTAATTATTGCAGCATCAGGTTTAGTCTCTTCCATTATCAAATCATAATCCGTATAAACTGGAATACTTGGATCGGTATTCTTATGTAATATGTTTTACATAAGTCAGTTCCACTTATGCCATACTTTTAAAGATATTACAGGAATAAGTATTATGGAATTTATAAATAGGAAGCGATTGGTTGAGGCAAAAAAACTACTTAAATACACTAACCTTAGTATAACTGATATTTCAAATATGGTAGGCTTTAACAGTGTAAGTCGTTTTATAAGTCTTTTTTAAAAAAGTATGACTTAACTCCCAAAGCTTTCAAAAATAGCAGTGAATATCATGCTAGTAAAAAATGAAAACTATCTATGGGAATTTTCAAGGATAAATGATTTCGTTCAGATCGGTTAATAATGTTACTTGGGCGTTGCATTGTTAGTTTAAAAAAATATTACTCGTGCTTTAAGCCCTGAGCAACAGGAAAGAATTTTGACAAAATTTCATGAATTATGTATAATAATTTATAAAAGAGTTGCATTTTTTATAAATATGCATTATTATATAAATAAAGGCAAATTTAACCATATAATGATAGATACGTATTTATAAGGACGTAAATTGAAAAATATGCTGTCTTGTTCTCGTGGCTTAAATTCACAGGCAAGGCATTTGTTGAATATACAATTTAATATGGCTGTATGACATGCATGATAAGGGCATACTTACCGAAAGGTAAGGACGCAAAGCTATGGGTCTACGAGAGGGATTTCCCTCTTATGATCGCCAGGTTGCCAAGGCATGTGAAGTATGTACAAATAATATAGTGCGTTATGTTTATTAAGTCTTATAAACATGGGCTAGTAATATAGAATGCTAATTATAGCACTAATTGGTAAGTGCTAATTATTAGCATGGAGTATTAATACTATTAACATCAGTATTCGAACTCAGAGCAGGCAACTTGGTAACTAATAACCTTGGTGCCTGCTTATTTTTTATATAATAACCTGTATCTGACATTAAACGAGATATGAAAGGCGGAAAAACAGATGCAAAAAAACAACATAACTTGCAATGATAACCTTTGTATAATGGATAAAAATAATATACCAAGCGAATTGAGAAATGTCGGCGTGGAATTTATAAAGCTTGAAAGAGAGGTAGTAGCCAGGGGAATACCACCGGAAGATGTTACGAAAATCATTTTAGCCATTAAAAACCTTAAAGGGTGATATTTTTACTGATGTTTTTACTTATATTTAAATAGAGGGCTTTTATAATCCTGGTTCTCGTACATAATGCAATTTATAACAATTTGTTTTATGTAAGGAACCCGCAGGTTGATGGTTTTTAAGGTTTATAATTGAAATTAATATATTCTATGCCATTTATACAGATTTTATATATATGTCACTTTGAGACTTATGTAATAGTGTATAGCTTCCTCTCCTTTTTTTTGCCAAAAACACGGTAACAAAACCATCCTGGTTTAACCGCCATGCTTTAATGCGCTTATTCCTACTATTTTACTCGGAATAAGAAACAAATTGCAAACGCACGTTGGAATATGAAAAAACCTTTCAACCGTTTACTTCATTCCAAACATCTTCTCCTTTAAATCAAGATAAAACAGGTAGTTTTCCGGGGTCACATCGGGTGGGCAACGATGGTCGCAAAATGGTATATAACCTCCCCTTTCAACAAGCGGAACAAGGGTTTCAAGATATTCTGCTATGGCTTCTTTCCCTTCTATGAGTTTTGTTTTATCCACCCCTCCCATGATTCGCAAATCTCTGCCGTATTCATTAAGCAATTCAGCCGGGTGTGCACAGCTGTTTACTTCGAACGGGAAAAGGCAATTTATCCCGCCCTCAAGAAAATGTGGAAGAAGCGGTCTCACATCACCGTCACAATCGGTATACCACAAGTCAATACCTGCTTTTCGGAGCTTATCGCTTATTCGCTTGTACCTGGGTACCACAACATTCTTAAAAAAGTCCACGGAAACAATGGGGCCGTTTTTGAAACATATATCCTCCCACCCCGAGGCAAAATCAAAATCAAAATGCGGCAATACCTGGTCAAGGAAGTCTTCAACCAGCACACAGCAAGTCTCAACCATATCTTCAACCATTTCCGGGTAATCATAGCATGCATATGCCAAGCCTTCAAATGTAAGCATGTCACGGATTCTCCCGATCATTGAACCACAGTTGACTCCAAGGGGGTAATCCCTGTCATCAGGATGTATTACCTTCAGCTTTTCAATATTTACCTTCCTGGCAGGGTCGTCCCTCCTGAACCTTTCTTCTTTCACCCGTTTCCAATCACCAGGTGTTTTTATTGAAGACTCAATAAAATGCGGAATTGTATCATGGCCGTCTTTCGGGATTTCTGCCAGCAAACCATTAGAATTTATAATAATCAAGGTATTTTCCTTCTCCTCCACCACTTCATTCTTGAAATGAGGATTCATCCATATAACTCCGGATATAACAGCAATCTTGTCAAAATTAAAGAATATATCGGCTTGAGCATTGTTCATAACACCATTATTTACAAATATATCCCAACTTTGAAAATTCTCGTCCCAATAGCCAAATTCCATGTTAAAACAACGGTCTACCGGTTTGTAATGCATTTGATTGTTGAACCTTTCCCTGTCGGTCATCGTACTCTTCCACTTTTCTCTTATCGGTTTAATTTCCATTTTATACACTCCCTTATTTCATTAGCAATAAAAATGTTTCATTTTAACTGGTATCACAATTCGTGCAATAACTACAGCAATAATCATAATAATCATATTATAAGGTTAAATATGATAAATATCAATACAGTTGAGTGTATACTAATGAAAATATTAACCGCTGAACGTATTCTTACTCTTCCGATTTTATTACCTCGGTAAATTTTTCCACCACCCGGGGGTCAAACTGGGTGCCCGAATTCCTTTTTATTTCTTCAAAGGCCTCTTCCTTGGATATGGCCTGCCTGTATGACCTGTTGGTAACCATCGCATCGTAAGCGTCAACCACCGCCAGTATCCGGCAGGGCAAAGGTATTTGCTCACCTTTCAGCCCGAACGGGTAACCTTTTCCGTCCCAGCGTTCGTGATGATGAAATATGTATTCGGCTATACTTGCCAATTCAGGTGTATTGCGTGCAATCCTGTATCCTATCTCGGGATGTTTTTTTATTTCCCTCCAATCATTTGGAGTAAGCAGGCCGGCCTTCAGCAGGACATTTTCATTGACTCCCACCTTGCCAATATCATGAAGTACCGCAAGGAGGGACAAATCATCCAGTTCCCTTCTCGAAAGGTTCAACTTCTCTCCTATCCTGATACAGTATTTTTGCAGCCTCTCTGCATGTTCCTGCGTCTCTATACTCTTGGCAAAAAGTATGGTCAAAAGGGCATTGATGATCCCGTTCCTGAAACTCTTCCCTTCCAGCAGTTTCCTGCGGTACAGCCATTCTTCCGCCTCCTTGATTGTATGCCTGAGACTTTCATTCTCGTTAACCTTGACAGCATAACCAAGGGAAACGCTAAGCTTTATCATTGCATCCAAATCGCTTTCCTGGCAGTTTTGCCTTATCTTATCTATCATGTTTTCCGCCGTTTCTGCGTCAGCATTGGGCATCAGGATAAGAAATTCGTCTCCTCCCCATCTTCCTACAATATCTTCTTCACGGCAACTTTCCTTTATTATTTTAACCGCCCTTTGCAAAAGCCTGTCCCCTGCTTCATGCCCGAAAATATCATTCGCAAGCTTCAAGCCGTTAACATCCCCCATAATCACGGCATATGGCACTTTGCTTGACTTGTCCACCTGCTTGATTTTTTCTTCCATGAAACGCCGGTTGTAGATACCCGTAAGGGCATCATGGTAACTCAAATATAAAATCTGTTTTTGCTGTTCTCTATCCTTGGTAACATCACGGAAAACCATTACCACCCCGTAAATTTCCCCATTGTCGCCCTTAATGGGGGCAGCGCTGTCAGCTATCGGTATATGATTTCCAAGCTTGTCAATTAAGATGGTATGATTGGCAAGCCCTGCAATCCTTCCCGAGCCAAGCATCTTGGCAACCGGGTCCTCGGCCTTTTCTCC